>NZ_JBFUAG010000009.1:0-254275 GCF_056406375.1 Rhodobacter sp. P1_C2 | reverse complement strand
ATACTAAAAGCGCACCAAGAAGCGCATCTTCCTGATGGCCCAGATCCACCACCATTTCGAAAAGCGAGGCAGGGCCGAACCGCAGATCGTGATCCGCTTCTGCATCATCAGCCTGATCCTCGCCATGGGCGGCCTCGCCACCCTGAAAGTGCGAAAAGGGCACGCCCGGCGCCCCTCTCCCGTCACTCAGCCCACATATCCCCGCCGGAGGCAAGCCCGAGCCGGTTGGCCGCAGGCCAGAGGCGAGACAAGGACTTGCGCGCCAGCGCTCCTTTGGTTTGGCCGCGGCAGAGCGGACCCCAAATGAAAAGGCGAGACCCCGGTGCAGGGGCCTCGCCTTTCGTCATCTCAGCCGCTTCAGACCTTCAGACCGTCGAGGATGGCTTGCGGCGTCATCGGCAGGTGGCGCAGGCGGACGCCGACCGCGTTGAAGATCGCGTTGCCGATGGCCGGGGCCACCACGGTGGTTGCAGGCTCTCCCAAGCCCACCGGCGCTTCGGTGCTGGGCAAGAATTCCACCTCCACCTCGGGCGTGTCGATCATCCGCAGGGGCGTGTAGACATCGAGGTTGCGGTCGCGGACATTGCCCGCCTCGAATTCGGTGCCTTCATAGAGCGCCATCGACAGACCCCAGAGTGCTGCCCCCTGGGTCTGGGCCAGGGCGCCATCGGGGTCGACCACGGTGCCGGCATCGGTGACCAGGGTCAGCTTCTCGACCGTGACTTCGCCGGTCTTGCGGTCGACCTTGACCCGTGCCGCACAGGCGACCCAGGTCGGCACATCGCGTTCCTGGCCAAAGCTGGTGGCAATCCCGATCGCGGTGTCATCGGCCAGCTTGCTGCCCCAGCCCGCCAGTTCCGCCGCGCGCTTGACCACCGCCGCCTGCCGCTTCGCCCCGCCGACCGAAGTCGGCGCCACGCCGGCATTGCGGCCCTCGCCGGTCAAGAGGCTCAGTCTGAACTCCACGGGATCGCGTTTCAGCTGATGCGCCGCCTCGTCCATGAAGCTTTCCAAGGCCCAGTTGGTCCAGCCGGGTCCGACCGAGCGCAGCCAGCCGGGGCGGAAGGTCTGGTTGGCCAGATCGTTCGACACCGCCCGCACCTTCTGCGCGCCGACCGCGTACCAATGATCGGCGCCGGCGATGGCGAAGGGGTCATAGGGCTGGCCATTGGTGCCCTTGGGCATGAAGGACGGCACCATGACCTCGGTCGGCCAGCCGGCCGAGGCGTGATGTTCCATCCCCACCACATCGCCCCTCGCGTCAAAGGCCATCTTCAGCTGCTGCACGGAGGCGGAGCGCGGGCTGTCGAACAGCACGTCGTTCGGGCGCGTCATCACCATCTTGACTGGCTTGCCGTCGAGCATCTTCGAGGCGAGCGCCACCGGCACCGCGTAATCCCCGTTGAGCCTGCGGCCAAAGCCGCCGCCGAGCATATAGGTCCGCATCACCACCTTGCCCTCGGCCACGCCAAGGGCGGCCTGCAGCACCGGCAGGATCAGCGATTGCCACTGGTTGCCGGTATGGATCTCCCAGACCCCGTCGGGGTTGCGGAAGACGGTGGCGTTCAGCGGTTCCAGCTGGAAGTGCAGCACGGTCGAGGTGGTATATTCCGCCGCGATCTGGTCGGCATTGGCCTTGAACACCGGGTCGGTGTCCGAATTGCCGGTGTCGAGGATCGCGCCTTTGGAGGGATCGGCGATCAGCGCGCGGGCATGGTCCTGGATCTGCGCCTCGGTCACGGCGGCGGTGGGGCCGGCGGTCCAGGTCACCTTGACCTTCTCGGCCGCGCGCTGCGCCGCCATATGGCTTTCGGCGATGACCATGACCCATCCCGGCACGGTGCCGGAAGGATCGTCCAGCGTCAGGCTCTGCAGATAGCCCTTCACGCCCTTGGCGGCGCTGTCGTCCACCGCCGTGACGGTCGAGCCCACCCGCGTCGGCGGCAGGATCGGGGCGGCATAGACCATGCCGGGGATCTTGGCGTCGATGCCATAGATCGCCTTGCCATTGGTCTTGTTTTCGATGTCCAGCGCCTGCACATCCTGGCCCACCAGCTTCAGATCGGCATTGGGCTTCAGCGGCAGGGCCTTCAGCTCGTCTTCGGTGAAGCTGCGGGTCAAGCCGGCGGCGACCAGCTCGCCATAGCTCGCCGAATTGCTGCCCGAGGTGACGCGCCCGTTGGCGGCGGTGCAGGTAGCGGCCTCGACCCCCCATTTCGCCGCGGCGGCCTCGATCAGGGCGGTGCGGCCCGCAGCGCCGGCCTGGCGGTAGATCGGCCAGCTTTGGGTGACCGACCAGCTGCCGCCGGTGACCATCAGCCCCCATTTCGGATCGGAATCGACATGGGTGATGCGAACATCCTGCCAGGGCGCCTCCAGCTCGTCGGCGAGGATGCGGGCGATGGCGGTGCCGACATGCTGGCCCATCTCGGCCCGGATGATGTTGACATTGACCTTGCCGGCGCTGTCGATGCTGTACCAGATCGCCGGTTCATAGACCGCACCCATGGCCGCCGGCGGCACGCCATCGGCGGCGGCGGGGTCCATCGCGGCGCGGGCGAGGCGCGGGAAGCCGAAGGAGGCCCCGGCCAGGGTCATCGAGACCAGAAAGCCCCGGCGGCTGAGCGTGGCGAGGGATGCGCCCTGCGGCGGATTGATGAGCTTACCCATTGGTCACAGTCCCTTTCATTGCCGTCGCAGCCTCCCGCACCGCGGCGCGGATGCGGACGTAAGTCATGCAGCGGCAGAGGTTGCCGGTCATCACCGCGTCGATATCCTCGTCGCTGGGGTCGGGCAGATCCTTCAGCAGCGCTGCCGCCTGCATGATCTGGCCCGACTGGCAGTAACCGCATTGCGGCACGCGCAGGTTGCGCCAGGCCTCCTGCACGGGATGGGAATCCTTGGCGTCCAGCCCCTCGATCGTGGTGATCTCGGCCCCCATGACCGAGGAGACCGGCGTGATGCAGGACCGCGTCGCGCGTCCGCCGACATGGACGGTGCAGGCGCCGCACATGCCGATGCCGCAGCCGAACTTGGTGCCGGTGAGGCCGACCTCGTCGCGGATCACCCAGAGCAGCGGGGTGTCCTCATCGACCTCGACCTCGACCGGTTTTCCGTTGATGGTGAAATGTATCATTCTGTCTCTCCTGATCCGGCCCAGATTCCGGTCTGTGATCCGATCTGTGATCCGGTCATCATGCTGTCACTTGGAAGCGGGGGTCATTGCGGCAGTCTCTGCGGTCTTCTCGGCGCGGATCTTGCCGATGGTGCCGGCCAGATCGGGCCAGGGCGCCGCCGTGGTCCGGCTTGCGCGCAGATAGGCCGCGATCGCGGCCAGCTGCGAATTGCTCAAGGCGGTGCGGAAGCCCGGCATCACGACGCCCGGAATCCCCTGATCCGCCGTCACGCCATCCAGCATCACATGGATGAGGTTGGTCGGATCGTTCAGAAGCATGGCCGAGTTGATCGCAAGGTCGGGGCGGACGGCCAGCAAGGTCTGGCTGTTGTAATGGCAGACCGCGCAGGCCGTGGCGTAAAGCCGCTCGCCCTCGTCCTTGCGGTAATCGCCCTGCGGCACATCGGCGGCAAGCGAGGCCACGACGGCGGCATTGGTCGCCGGGTTCTGATCCGACGCGCCGACGATATCGCCAAGATAGGTGCCGATCGCGGCAAGATCGCTGTCGGGCAGCTCTTTCAGCCCGGCATGGACCACCGGCGCCATCGGGCCTGCCGCCACGCCGTGATAGGCGGTGTTGCCGGTCTTGAGGTACTGGTGGAACTCCGACGCCGTCCAGGGCACGCCCGAGGGGTTGGCGGCGGTCAGGGCGGGGGCGATCCATTGGTCGACGGCGGCCCCGGCATAGGCGGCGGAGTGGATTTCGGCGCCGACGGCATTGCGCGGCGTGTGGCAGGCGCCGCAATGGCTCAGGCCCTCCACCAGGTAGGCGCCGCGGTTCCATTCCGCCGATTTCGCGGCCACCGGTTCATAGCGGCCATCCTTGAAGAACAAAAGCTTCCAGCCCGCCTGCAGCACCCGCAGGTTCAAGGGGAAGGGCAGATCATTGGCCTTGTGCGCCTCTTTCACCGGGGCGACGGCGGCCATCATATAGGCGTAAAGCGCGCTGACATCCTCGTCCGAAAGCTTGGTGAAATGGTCGAAGGGCAGGGCCGGCAGAAGATGCGAGCCGTCCTGTGCGATCCCCTCGCGCAGCGCGCGGGAAAAGGCGGCCTCGGACCAGGTGCCGATGCCGGTTTCGGGATCGGGGGTGATGTTGGTGGAATAGATCGTCCCGAAGCTGGTCTGCATCGGGTAATTGCCGGCATAGGGCGCGCCGCCCGCTTCCGTGTGGCAGGTCGCGCAATAGCCGGCGGCGGCGAGGACGCGGCCCTTTTCCACCAGATCCGGGGCAAAACTGTCCGCGGCGGGCGGGGTGATCGGGGCGATGGCCGGGTGCCAGGCATAGATGCCAAAGCCGCCGATGCCGATCACCGCCACGGCAACAGCACCAAGGAGAATTCGCTTCATCATGTCGTTCAAGGCCTCTGGGGGGGCGAGCAAAGCCGCGCCAGGGCACGGCGGCTTGCGGCAGGTTCATCACGCCGTCCGGATGCGGCGTCCGATGTCAGGCTTTCAGGTTCGCGCGTGGAGTTCAATGCACCTCTGGGGACCTCCGGCCAACTCACCCCCGCCCAACGTTTCAGGGATGATACGGTTCCATATGTGACGTAGCGTCAGATCTGGGCCCTGCCGCTTGCATGACCAGACGGCACCCGGCGCGCGGCGCTTGTCCCCCGGGGGATGCGCTTGTATCCAAGAGGGACCCGACCGCCGAACCAGGAGCCTCACGAATGCCGCAGCATGTTCCGGTCATGAGCCTGTTTCGCAACCAGACCTTCCGGATGCTCTGGCTGGCGGCGCTCGCATCGAACTTCGGCGGGCTGGTGCAGGGGGTCGGGGCGGCCTGGATGATGACCTCGCTGTCGGGGTCCGAAAGCATGGTGGCGCTGGTTCAGGCCTCGGTCACGCTGCCGATCATGATCTTTTCGCTGCTGGCCGGGGTCTTTGCCGACAATTTCGACCGCCGCAAGGTGATGCTGGTGGCGCAGGTCTTCATGCTGGTCGTCTCGGTCGCGCTGACCCTCTTGGCGCTGGAAGATCTCTTGACGCCCTGGACGCTGCTGACCTTCACCTTCCTGATCGGCTGCGGCACGGCGCTGCACAACCCGTCCTGGCAGGCCTCGATGGGAGATATCGTCAGCCGGGACGAGCTGTCGGCGGCGGTCTCGCTCAACAGCGTCGGCTTCAACCTGATGCGCAGCGTCGGGCCTGCGGCGGGCGGGGTGATCGTCGCCCTGGCGGGGGCTTTCGCGGCCTTCGCGGTCAATGCCTTGAGCTATGTGGCCATCATCGGCGCGCTGGCGGTCTGGCGGCCGAACCTGCCCAAGCGCAGCCTGCCGCGCGAGCCTTTCGGCAGCGCCTTTTCCGCCGGGCTGCGCTATGTCGCGATGTCGCCCAACCTTCTGAAGGTGATCTTGCGCAGCACGGTCTTCGGCTTTGCCGCCATCGTGATCCTCGCCCTCTTGCCCGTGGTGGTGCGCGACATCCTGGGCGCCGGGGCGCTGACCTACGGCGTGCTTCTGGGCTGTTTCGGGCTGGGGGCCGTTGGCGGTGCGGCACTCAATTCGCACCTCAGGGCGCGCTTTGCCAGCGAGATGATCGTCAAGGCGGCCTTCGTGGCCTTCGCGCTCGGCTGCGTGATCCTGGCCTATTCACGCAGCAGCCTGCTCGACGGGGTGGGCCTGCTGATCGCCGGGGCCAGCTGGGTCATCGCGCTGTCGCTGTTCAACGTGACGATCCAGCTTTCGACCCCGCGCTGGGTGGTGGGCCGGGCGCTGTCGCTCTACCAGACCGGGGTGTTCGGCGGCATGGCGGTGGGCAGCTGGGTCTGGGGCGCGGTGGCGGCGGGCATGGGCGCCGATGGCGCGATGCTGGTGGCGGCCGGCGCGCTGGCCTTTGGCGCGGTCCTCGGCTTCTGGGTGGATTTGCCGGACTTCGGGAACCTGAACCTCGACCCGCTCAACCGCTTCAAGGCGCCGCCCTTGCGGCTGGACATGACGCAGCGCAGCGGGCCGATCATGATCATGATCGACTACGAGATCGCGCAGGAGGATGTGAAAGCCTTTCTGGAGGTCATGGCCCAACGCCGCCGCATCCGCATCCGCGACGGGGCGCAGCAATGGTCGCTTCTGCGCGATCTGGAACATCCCGACATCTGGTCCGAGGCCTATCATGTGCCGACCTGGGTCGAATATGTCCGCCACAACGAAAGGCGCACCCATGCCGATGCCGAAGTGGCCGAACGCCTGATGACCCTGCACCGGGGCGAGGCGCCGCCCCGCGTCCACCGGATGATCGAACGTCAGGCCGTGGTGCCGCATGACGACATGCCGCTGGTGCCCTCGCAGGACTGACCCCGGGGCGCCATCACGGTGGCGCCGGGCCGTTCTTGCCGCTAGCCTGCGACAAAGCGGAGAAATGCCATGAAGATGAATCGTCTGGGCCGGTCCGGCCTCAAGGTTTCGGAGCTTTGCCTCGGCTGCATGTCCTTTGGCGAGCCTTTGCGCGGCGGCCATGCCTGGACCCTGCCCAAGGAGGAATCGCGCGAGCTGTTGCAGCAGGCGGTGGAGGCCGGGATCAATTTCTTCGACACCGCCAATGTCTATTCCGACGGTGGGTCCGAAGAGATCCTGGGCGAGGTGCTCTGGCACCTCGCGCGGCGCGACGAGGTGGTGCTGGCCACCAAGGTCCATGGCGCGATGCAGGCCGAACCGCAGATGCGCGGCCTGTCGCGGCGCTCGATCCTGCACAACATCGACGCGAGCCTGAAGCGGCTGCGCACCGATCATGTCGACCTCTACCAGATCCACCGCTGGGACAATGACACGCCGATCGAAGAGACGATGGAGGCGCTGCATGACGTGGTGAAATCCGGCAAGGCGCGCTACCTCGGCGCCTCGACCATGTGGGCCTGGCAATTCGCCAAGGCGCAGGAGGTGGCGCGGGCGAACGGCTGGACGCCCTTCATCTCGATGCAGAACCAGATCAGCCTGCTCTACCGCGAGGAAGAGCGCGAGATGATCCCGCTTTGCGCCGATCAGGGCGTCGGCCTGATCCCCTGGAGCCCGATGGCGCGTGGCAAGCTCGCCCGCCCGGCCGGCGCGCAGACCGAGCGGACGGGCAAGGACAAATACATGCAGTTCCTCTTTGCCCGGACCGAGGCCGCCGATGCCGCCGTGATTGGCGCGGTCGAGGCCCTGGCGATCGAGCTTGGCCGCCCGATGGCGCAGGTTGCCCTCGCCTGGGTGCGCCAGAAGGCCGGCGTCACCGCGCCGATCGTCGGCGTGACCAAGCCCGCCCAGCTGACCGAGGCGATCGACGGGTTGGACCTGGTCCTGACCCCGGGCCAGATCGCCGAACTCGAGGCGCCCTATATCCCCCATATCCCCCTCGGACAGGAGTGACTGAGATGACAGACCTGGCTTCGCATCCTTCCCTCGTCGCGGGCCGCACGGCGGTGATCACCGGGGCCGCCTCGGGCATCGGGCTGGCGGCGGCCGAGGCTTTGGCGGCGCGCGGCATGGGAGTTTTGATGATCGACCTGCCGGGCCCGGCGCTGGAGGCGGCGGCGGCCCGGCTTGCCGATGCGGGCGCCACGGTCTGGGCGCAGGGGGCCGATGTCTCGGACCTTTCGGCGCTGGAGTTGATCGCCGCCGCCACGGCAGAGCTGCCGCCCGTCACGGTGCTGATGAACAACGCCGGGACCGCGCAGCCGACCTCCACCCTTTCGGGCGCCAAGGCCTGGACAAGGACGCTGGGGGTGAACATGTGGGGTGTCATCCACGGCACCATGGCCTTCGCGCCCCGGATGATCGACCATGGCGAGCCGGCGGTGATCATCAACACCGGCTCCAAACAGGGCATCACCACGCCGCCGGGCAACCCGGCCTACAACGTCTCCAAAGCCGGGGTGAAGGCCTATACCGAGGCGCTGGCCCATGAGTTGCGCAACCTGCCCGGCGCCACGGTCTCGGCCCATCTGATGATTCCGGGCTGGGTCCATACCGCGATGACCGCAGCACAGGGCGCGTCCAAGCCTGCCGGCGCCTGGACGCCGCAGCAGGCGGTGGCCTTCATGCTGGAACGGCTGCAGGCCGGGGATTTCTACATCCTCTGCCCCGACAACGACACGCCGCGCAGCCTGGACGAAAAGCGCATCGCCTGGGCGGCGGGCGACCTGATCGAGAACCGCCCCGCGCTGTCGCGCTGGCACCCGGATTGGGCCGAGGCTTTCGCCGCCGCGCTGAAGCTTTGAAGGCCGCGGCGGGCGCTTTGCAACGATACCGGATCGCAGCATCCTGCAAGGCAGGGTTGCGAGGGGAGGGGCTTGCCGGGCGCGGGCAAAAGGGCTAGCACCCGTGACTTTGCATCACTGAGGGTCTTCCCATGTCTACCCTGGCCATCGACTTCGGCACCTCCAACTCGGCGGCGGCAATTCTGGAGGATGGCAAGATCCGACGCCTTGCGATCGAGACCAATGCCGAAACCGTGCCGACGGCGGTGTTCTTTCCGGCCGACAAGGGGGCGATGCGGCTGGGGGTGGCGGCGGCGATGGCGCTGATCGGCGGCGAGGACGGGCGCTACATGCGCGCGCTCAAGAGCGTTCTCGGCACCAGCCTTTTCCACGAATCGCGGCTGATCGGCGGCAAGCGCCGCACCCTGGCCGATATCGTCACCGCCTTCCTCGCCGAGGTGAAGACGCGGGCCGAGGCGGCGGCGGGGCAGAAATTCAGCCGCGCCCTCTCGGGCCGTCCGGTGCATTTCCACACCTCCGACCCCGAGCGCGACGCCAAGGCCGAGGCGGATCTGCGCGGCTGCTACCTGGCGGCAGGCTTTGCCGAGGTCGACTTCATGTATGAACCCGAGGCGGCGGCCCTGGCTACCCATGGCTTGGGCCAACCCGGCGCCCTGGGCCTGATCGTCGACATCGGCGGCGGCACCTCGGACTTCTCGGTCTTCCGCACCGAGGGCGAAGGCGAGGCGGCCCGGGTCCGGGTTCTCGCCAGCCACGGCATCCGGCTGGGCGGGACCGATTTCGACCATGCCATCTCGATCGCCCATGCGATGCCGCGACTTGGCTATGGCTGCTCCCTGCGGCGCGAGATGGGCGAGGGCCTGCTGCCGGTGCCCAACCACATCTATGCCGACCTGTCGACCTGGGCCAAGATCCCCTTCCTCTACACCCCCGAAACCCGCGGCCAGGTGGCCGAGATGGTCAAGCTGGCCGTCAAGCCGCGCCTGATGCGGCGGCTGGCCACCGTGCTGAAGGAAGAGCTGGGCCACGAGCTCGCCTTCGCGGTCGAGCGTGGCAAGATCAACGCCAATGCCGGGCGCGAAGGGGCGCGGATCCGGATGGACCGGATCGAGCCTGATCTCGCGGTGCCGATCAGCCGCGAGTCGCTGGACGAGGCGCTGCAACGCTACCGGCAGAACCTCGTCGATGCCGCGACCGAGACCTGCGCCATGGCCGGCGTCGCGCCCGAGTCGGTGGGCACCGTGATCCTCGTCGGCGGTTCCAGCCTGATGGGCATGGTGTCGGATGTGGCCCGGACGGTCTGCCCCAATGCCAGCCTGCAGAACTCCGAACCCTTCACCGCGGTGGTTGATGGTCTGGCGCTGGCCACCGCGCCGGGCTTTCTGCGCGGGACGGAAGCCCTGATGGCGGAAAGCGCCAGCTGAGGTCCGCGGGCCGTTACATGAGCTTTCGGCCCTAACCCCTGCCTTGGCCTGCAAATTCCGGGTTTGTTGCGGTAATGTCATAGGCAAGTCGCGATTGTTTCTGTATCGCTGACAGTCAAGAAGACCAAAAACAGGACCGGGCAGGCAGTCAGGCATGAAAACGGGCTCATCGGGCACGTTCGTCATCTCATGGGCGCAGACGGAAACGGATGGCCAGAGGGCTGCGCCGCTGGCGGAGCTCATGGTTGGCGCGGTCTGGCGCTGGACCGGGACGGCGCTGCGCGTCGATGGGCCGCAGGATGTGCTGCTTCTGGATGGTGCTGCGGGCGTGGCCGAGATGCGCCAGCGCGCGGCGCAGGCGGTGCGCCGGCGGCTTGGGCTGGCGGGCGGCGACACACCCCCCCAAACCGACCTTTCGGACAGCGCCTGTCGGGCCGATCAGGGCTTTCTGCTGACCGATGGGCGCGAAAGCTTCTGGCTGGAGCTGCTCCATCCCCCCGGCCCGGGCCAGCCCTTGCTGATGGCCTCGGGCCGGATGCCGCCCGCCGATCAGGATCTTTGGGTGGTCGAAGTCTCGGCAGGCAGGCGCGCGGTCGCGCCGGAGGCGGGCGGTGTCATCTGCTTTACCCCCGGCACGCGGATCGCCACGCCGGAAGGCCCGCGCCGGATCGAGGATCTGCAACAGGGCGACCGGGTTCTGACCCGAGACAATGGCCCGCAGGCGGTGCTGTGGCTCGGCCAGCGCCGGATGTCCGGCGCGCGGCTTCATGCCCTGCCGCAACTGCGCCCGATCCGCTTTCGCGCCGGCGCGCTCGGCTCCGCAAGACCGGACCCCGACCTCTGGGTCAGCCCGCAGCACCGGATGCTGCTGTCGGGTCCCGCGGCGCAGGCCCTGTTCAACGTCGAGGAGGTTCTGGTGGCAGCCGAGGATCTGGTCAATGACCGGACCATCACCGTCGACCGGATGCTGCGCGAGGTGACCTATATCCATGTCCTTCTGGGCCGGCACAACGTGATCTGGGCCAATGGCCTGCCGACCGAAAGCTTTCATCCGGCCCATGCGGCGCTGGATTCGCTCGACCCCTTGCAGCGCGAAGGGCTTCTGGGCCAATTCCCGCAGCTTCGCGACAATCCGGCGCTTTACGGCGATCCCGCCCGCCGCATCCTCTCAGGACCCGAGGCCGCGATCCTGCGCCATGACATGAAGATGTGACAGGCAGGCGACAGGCGGTTGACTCCGCCGGAGCCTCCTCTATAAGCCGCCGCAGTCCCGGATGAGAGTCCGGGGCTTTTCATTGGTGTTGGTGGCCTTCGCAAGAAGAATCCTGTCGGACCGAAGCCCTGCAAGGGGCCAGGTCAAAGGACAACGCCCTTCACGTTCAAAGAAGGAGATCAGCCGTGACCAAACGCACGTCTGCCAAGTACAAGATCGACCGCCGCATGGGCGAAAACATCTGGGGCCGCCCGAAGTCCCCGGTGAACAAGCGCGAATACGGCCCCGGCCAGCACGGCCAGCGCCGCAAGAACAAACTCTCGGATTTCGGCACCCAGCTGCGCGCCAAGCAGAAGCTGAAGGGCTACTACGGCGACCTGACCGAAAAGCAGTTCCGCAAGATCTACTCGGACGCCGAACGTCAGCGCGGCGACACCGGCGAGGCCCTGATCGGTCTGCTGGAACGTCGTCTGGACGCGGTGGTCTACCGTGCCAAGCTGGTGCCGACCGTGTTTGCGGCCCGCCAGTTCGTCAACCACGGCCACGTCACCGTCAACGGCAAGCGCGTCAACATCGCGTCCTACCGGGTGAACGAAGGCGACGTGATCGAAGTGGCGCAGAAGTCCAAGCAACTCGCCGTCATCACCGAAGCTCTGGCCCTGACCGAGCGTGACGTGCCCGACTACATCGAGATCGACCAGCAGAAGCTGGTGATCAAGTTCGTCCGCACCCCGGGCCTGGGCGATGTGCCCTATCCGGTCAAGATGGAACCGAACCTGGTCGTCGAATACTACGCCAAGAACTGATCTTCGGATCTTGTGTTTGGGAAGGGCTCGCTGCGGCGGGCCCTTTTCTTTTGCTGGAGCCCCGCCGTCTGTTTTCAGGGCAGGGGCCTGCGCCGCCTTCCGCCCCTGACGCGGCTTTTGGCAAAGCCGTGCAATCCGCCCCGACCACGGGCAAAGCCGTCTGGCGGGAAGTTTTCCTTTCTGGCAGGGTGCGCGCAAAATTGCAGCCGAGGATTCCACCATGCCCCATTCCCCCCAGGAGCGCGACAAGCGCATCAGATCGGTCGAGGGACGCTTCGAACAGATGCTCTTCGCCTCGCGCTGGCTGATGGCGCCGATGTATCTGTGCCTTGTGATCTCGCTCGCCATGCTGACCGTCATCTTCGTCCGCGAAACCTGGGAGATCGTGCCCCATGTCTTCGAGATGTCGGCCGATGAGGGGATCCTGTCGATCCTGTCGCTGATCGACATGTCGCTGGCCGCCAACCTGATGTTGATCGTGATCTTCTCCGGCTACGAGAATTTCGTCTCGAAGCTGGATCTGGAGGATGCCAAGGACCGGCCGTCCTGGATGGGCAAGGTGGATTTCTCGGGGCTGAAGATGAAGCTGATCGCCTCGATCGTCGCGATTTCGGGGATCCATCTGCTGAAGGTCTTCATGGAGCTTGGCCACGAGACCGAACATCCGATCAGCCTGGATACCTTGCGCTACATGGTCATCGTGCATCTGGCCTTCGTCGTCTCGGGCGTGCTTCTGGCGCTGATGGACTGGTTCTCGGCCCGCTCGCCCAGCCACTGAGGCTCCCCCGCCGCGCGGCCTTGAACGGGCCGCGCGGCGGGTCCGTTTTCTGACTGGCCTTCACATCGTCCGGCGGCTACAACCCCCGGCGAATGTACCGAGGTTTTTCATGAACGACGCTATCCAGCCGCAGCCCGGGATTATGGACATTGCCCTTTACGAAGGTGGCAAGGCCTCGGTCGCGGGGGTCACCAATGTGGTCAAGCTGTCGTCGAACGAGAACCCTTTCGGCCCCTCGGACCGCGCCAAGGATGCGTTCCAGCGTTCGGTGCACCAGATCCACCGCTATCCCTCGACCGACCATCTGTCGCTGCGCCATGCGATTGCCGATGCGCATGGGCTGGATGCAAGCCGGGTGATCTGCGGGGTGGGCTCGGACGAGATCATCCATTTCCTTTGCCAGGCCTATGCCGGCCCGAAGGATGAGGTGGTCTATACCGAACACGGGTTCCTCATGTACCGCATCTCGGCCATGGCGGCGGGGGCGACCCCGGTCGAAGTGCCGGAACGCGAGCGGATGACCGATGTCGATGCGATCCTGCGCGCCTGCAACCGTCGCACCAGGCTGGTCTTCATCGCCAATCCCAACAACCCGACCGGCACGATGATCTCCGCCGCCGAGGTCGAGCGTCTGGCCGCAGGCCTGCCGGCGCAGGCCATCCTGGTGCTGGACGGCGCCTATGCCGAGTTCGTCGAAGGCTATGACGGCGGCGCAGGTCTGGTGAACCGGCGCGAGAATGTGGTGATGACGCGGACCTTCTCGAAAATCTATGGTCTGGGTGGCCTGCGCGTCGGCTGGGGCTATGGACCCAAGGCGATCATCGATGTGCTGAACCGGATCCGCGGGCCGTTCAACCTGTCCAACACCCAGCTGGACGTGGCCGAAGCCGCGGTGCGCGATCAGGATTATGTGGCGAAATGCCGAAGCGAAAACGCCCGGATGCGGCACTGGCTGGCGCTGGCCCTGGCCGAGCTTGGCGTGCCCTCGGACACGTCGATGGCGAATTTTATCCTCGCCCGCTTTGCCAGCCCCGAGGAGGCCGAGGCCTGCGATCTGTTCCTGCAAGGCCAGGGCCTGATCGTGCGCCGGGTGTCGAGCTACAAGCTGCCGCATTGCCTGCGCATCACGATCGGCGACGAATCGAGCTGCCGCCGCGTGGCCCATGCCATCGCCCAGTTCAAGGGAATGAAATGACGGTGATCTATCAGCGGGTTGCTTTGATCGGCCTCGGGCTGATCGCCTCTTCGATGGCCCATGCGATGCGGGCCGGCGGCCTTGCGGCCGAGATCGTGGGCCATGCCAAATCCGAAGCGACCCGGGCCACGGCGCTGGAAATCGGCCTTTGCGACCGGGTCTATGCCACGGCGGCCGAGGCGGTGGCGGGCGCCGACCTGGTCGTGCTGGCGGTGCCGGTCGGCGCGATGGAGGCTTTGGCGATCCAGATCGCCCCGCATCTCGCCCCCGGCGCCACGGTGACCGATGTCGGCTCGGTCAAACAGGCGGTGATCGCGGCGGTGCAGCCCCATATCCCCGAGGGCGTGCATTTCATCCCCGGTCACCCGATGGCAGGGACCGAATATTCCGGGCCGCGCTCGGGCTTTGCGACGCTGTTCCAGAACCGCTGGTGGCTTTTGACCCCGCTCGAGGGCGGCGATGCGGCGGCGCTGGCCCGCTTGCGCGCCTTTCTCGAGGGAATGGGCGCCAAGGTCGACACGATGGATGCGCCGCACCATGACCTGGTGCTGGCCGTCGTCAGCCACACGCCGCACCTGATTGCCTATACGATGGTCGGCGTGGCCGATCACCTGGCGCAGGTGTCGAATTCGGAAGTGATCCAGTATTCCGCCACCGGCTTTCGCGATTTCACCCGGATCGCGGCCTCGGACCCGACCATGTGGCGCGATGTCTTCCTGACCAACAAGGACGCGGTGCTGGACATCCTCGGCCGCTTTGCCGAAGAGCTTTTCGTGCTGCAGCGCGCGATCCGGATGGGCGACGGCGACCACCTCTTCGACTATTTCACCCGCACCCGCGCGATCCGCCGTGGCATCATCGAGGCCGGACAGGACACCTCCGCCCCCGATTTCGGCCGCGCGCCGGTGGCCAGGGCCGGGTCCTGAGATGGACCGCGCCGCCGCCCTGCTGTTCTGGTTGGCAAGCGCGGGTCTGGTCTTTGCCCAGGGGGCTGGCACCGGACTGCACCCGATGCCGCGCCCGCCGGAGCTGTCGGGGCCGGTTGCGGCGACGGCGGCGGTCCTACCGATGATCCGCCCGCCACCGCGCCCGGAGGTGGCCCAGCCCGATCCCGCCCCCCTGCCGCAAGTGACGCCAGTGGTGCTGCCCCCCGCCGGGAAAGCCCCGGCCGCCCCGGTGCTGAAAGGCGCCCTCTGCCAGCGGGCCGACATCAAGGGCACGGCGCTGGCGCCGATCAATTCGAAGGTCAAGGGCTGCAACGTGCCCGATCCGGTGCTGGTGACGCAGGTGGCAGGGGTGAGGCTGAGCCCGCCGGCCACGATCAACTGCGAAGAGGCGCAGGCCCTGTCATCCTGGGTGACAAAGGGGCTGCAACCGGCCTTCAAGAACCAGATCGTGGCGCTGAACGTGGCCGACAGCTATTCCTGCCGCTCGCGCAACAATGTGCGCGGCGCGCAGACCTCGGTCCACGGGTTGGGGCAGGCGATCGATATCGAAAGCTTCGTGACCAAGTCCGGGCGGACCTATACCGTGGCACGGGATTACAACGCCCAGATCCGCGCGGCGCAGAAGGCCGGTTGTGGCACCTTCCACACCATCCTCGGGCCCGGGTCGGATGGCTATCACGAGAACCATATCCATTTCGACGTGTCCCATCACGGGGGGCGCGACTACTGCCACTGAAGGTGGAGGGCGGTGGGGTGTGGGGCTTGCAGCCGGCGGGGGTGTCGGGGGGACCAGTCCCCCCGAGCCCCCCAGCCGGAGGGGCTTTCCGCCCCGTCCGGACCTCCCCGAGGATATTTCTTTCTGGATGAAGCGCTGGGTCAGTTCAGGCGGGGGGCGGGGCCGATCTGCACCGGGCCGAGCGCCATGGCGCCGGATTTGAAGGTCACCGGCAGATGCAGCACCTCGGGGTCGGGGCCGGTTTTCGCCAGGAATTCCAAGACGCGCTGCAGCGTCACCTTGTTCTCGGCCGGCACCAAACCCAGCGCCACGGCCAGGTCGGGCAGGCTCTGCCAGCCCTTGAGGTCGAGGTCGATCTTGCCCTCGGCCAGGCCATCGGCATCCGGCGCCACATGGCCGGAAGCCGAGAGCTGCAGCGGGCCCCAGACCGCCTGGGCCAGGGTCAGCGTGACATCCTGAACCTCGGGCCGGTCGAGATTGCGGTCGATCGGCTGGTTCAGGGTCACCGCGGCGTCCAGATGCAGGCTGGCCAGCACCGGGCCGAGTTCGGCGGGCACGGCGAGGCTGGCGGGCAGGGTGACGCGGGTCAGATCGGCGCCGAGACGGACGCTGTTGGCCGGACTGTCGAGGTGTTCGGCAGCCAGAACGGTCTTGTCCACCGTCAGGGTCCAGCCGGCATCCGAGGCGAGCTTCAGCCCCTCGCCCTCGATCACGGCGCGGTTGAGGGGCAGGGCGGGCGTGGGCGAGACGAGCAGGCTTGCCATCAGGCGGCTGGAGCCGAGGGCGACCTTCTGGCCGCCGGGCACGGTGATCTCCTGATCATGCGGCAGAGCGGCGATCAGGTGCCAGGGCTTCCAGGTCATCGACAGCACCTGGGCAAAGGGCGCCTGCCAGCCCCAGCCGCTGGCCGGGTCGGCCAGATGCACGTCGGACACCGTCAGATCGAAGCGATCGGCGAAGCCCGCCACCGAGATGCCGCTGTTTTCGGCCACCAGACCCCGCGCCTTCTGCGCGGCAAACCAGTCGCGCGCGCCCTGTGCCACCGCGCGGGAGCCTACGAACCAGTAGCCGCCCCAGAGAAGGCCCAGCACCAGCACCAGCCACAAAAGATACCGTATCGCCCGCATGTTGTTCCGGCCCCTTTTCCTTGGCGCTGGGCTGGTGTTTACAAGGGCGACTGTGAAAGGGCCAGTTGATGACGGAAACACTGTGGGTCTTTGGCTATGGTTCGCTGATCTGGGACCCCGGCTTTCCGGTGGCCGAACGGGTCGTGGCGCGCGCCGAAGGCTGGCACCGCAGCTTCTGCATGCGCTCGATCCACCACCGCGGCACGCCCGAGCGGATGGGCCTGGTCCTGGCGCTGGACCAAAAGCCCGGTTCCTTCTGCGACGGTGTGGCCTTCCGCGTGAACCCGGGGGCCGAGGCGGCGACCCTGGCCGCCCTGCGCGAGCGTGAGCTGATCTCTTCGGCCTATCTGGAGGTCTGGCTGGACCTGACCACCCAGGACCAGGCCAGGATCAGGGCGCTGACCTATGTCATCGACCCCGACCATGTGCAATATTGCGGCGGGCTGACCCTGGCCGAGCAGGCCCGCACCATCGCCTTGGCCCATGGCAAGCGCGGGGCGAACCGCGACTATCTGTTTGCCACGGCAGCGCATCTGGCCGAACTGGGCATTGCCGATGCCGATCTGGACCAACTGGCCACAATGGTCAGGGAAATCGACGCCTGAGCCGCTTTCGCTTGGCAGGCGGGGTGGGCCTGCTATGTTGTTGCAAAGCAGGCAAACCGGGCCAAATTCAGGCATGACACAGCAAGATTCCGCAGCCATCTCTTTCACGCAACCGGTCCGCCAGGTCCTGGCCATGCTGGTGGCGCTGGCCCTGGTGGGGGCGGGCGGCTGGCTGATCCGCGATGAAGTGCTGCAGATCCTGCACACCAATCCCTGGCTGAACGCCTTCATCATCGGGGTCTTCACCCTGGGCATCCTGACCTGCTTCTGGCAGGTGCTGATCCTGATCCAGTCGGTGCGCTGGATCGAGAATTTCGCCAATGAAGTGCCCGGCACCGAGGACGCCCATCCGCCCCGGCTTCTGGCGCCGCTGGCGGCCCTTCTGCGCTCGCGCGAGAGCAAGCGGCAGATCACCTCCTCCAACGCGCATTCGATCTTGGAATCGGTCGCAACAAGGATCGACGAGGCGCGTGACATCACGCGCTATCTGACCAACCTTCTGATCTTCCTTGGCCTTCTGGGCACCTTCTACGGCCTTGCCACCACGATCCCGGCCATCGTCAGCACGCTGAAATCCCTCGCCCCGCAGGCGGGCGAGACCGGGGTGGAGATCTTCACCAAGCTGATGGCGGGTCTGCAGCAGCAGCTGGGCGGGATGAGCACCGCCTTCTCCTCCTCGCTCATGGGGCTTGCGGGCTCGCTGGTCGTGGGGCTGCTGGAGCTTTTCGCCAGCCACGGCCAGAACCGCTTTTACCGCGAGCTGGAGGAATGGGTCTCTTCGATCACGCGGCTGGGCTATGCCGGGGGTGATGGCGAGGGCGGGGCGGATCAGGGCGTCATGGTCCAGATCCTCGACCATATGGCCGGCCAGATCGAGGTGATGCAGACGATCTATGCCCAGGCCGAGCAAAGCCGCCTGCAGGGCGAGGACCGGATTGGCGAACTGGCGCAATCGATCCGCCGCCTCGCCAAGGGGATGGAGGCGGAAAGCGGGCAGGTCGCGGCGCTGAACCGGATCGCGGCGGGGCAGGAGAAGATCCTCGCCGCCCTGACCCCGACCGAGGGGGCCGCGCAGGGCTATACCGATGCCGAAAGTCGGATGCGGCTGCGCTCGATCGACGTGCAGCTGTTGCGCATCCTCGAGGAAATCTCGGCCGGGCGGCAAGAGAGCATCGCCGACCTGCGCAGCGATCTGACCGCGCTGACCACGGCGATCCGCGCCCTGTCGCGCGGTACGGTCGGGCGGGGCTAGACCATGGGTCTGAGCCGCCGCCGCCGCGAGGGGCCGAATATCTGGGCGGGCTTCGTCGATGCGGTCACCACGCTGCTGATGGTGCTGATGTTCGTGCTGACCATCCTGACGGTGGCGCAATCGGTGCTGCGCGACACGATCAACACCCAGAGCAGCGAGCTGACCCAGCTGAACGACCAGGTGGCGCAGCTGGCCAATGCCCTGGGGCTGGAAAAGGCCCGCTCGACCGATTTGTCCAACCAGGTCGGCACCTTGCGCGCCAGTCTTGATACGGCGGTGGCAGAAGGGCAGAAGCAATCGGCGCTGGTGGCGAACCTGACCACCGAGCTGACCGCCAAGGAGGGCGAGCTTTCCGCGGCCCAGGGCAAGATCGCGAGCTTCGAACAGCAGGTGGCCGGGCTTCTGGCGGAAAGTGCGGCGCAGAAGGGGCAGATCGGCACGCTGACCGCCTCTGTCGCCGATCTGCAGGCGGCCGAGTCCAAGCTCATCACCGAGAAGGAGGCGATGAACCTGGCACTCGCCAAGGCCCGCGACGAGATCAGCGCCGATGCCGAAACCGCCCGCCTCGCCGCCGCCCGCCGCGACGCGCTGGAGGCGCTGATCGCCGATCTGAAGCGCCAGGCCTCGGACAAGGACAGCAACCTCGCCGCCCTGCAGGGTCAGGCGACCACGCTGCAAAGCCAGCTCAGCGATGCCGAAAAGAAGCGTCTGGCCGATGCCGCCGCCGCCGATGCGCTGCGCGAGAAGCTGAAAAATTCGGACGCCGAACTGACCGCGATGACCCTCAACCTCGAGGCGCAGCGCAAGAAGGCCGAGGATACGCTGACCCTTCTGGCCGCCGCCGAAGCCGCCAAGGCCGCCGATGCCAATGGCCAAAGCCAGAAGGACGCCGCCCTGGCCGAGGCGCAGAAGATCCTGTCGCAGAAGGACCAGCAGCTGGCTGAACAGGCGCGCAACGTGACGCTCTTGAACCAGCAGATGGTGGCCTTGCGGGCGCAACTGGCGCAGCTGCAGGGCTTGCTGGATGCCTCGGCTGCCAAGGACAGCGAGAACAACGTGCAGATCCAGGCGCTTGGCAGCCAACTGAACGCCGCCCTGGCGCAGGTCGCCGCCGAACAGAAGCAAAGGGCGGAGCTCGAGGCCGCCGAGGCCGAAAGGCTGAAGGCGGAAAACCAGGACCTGTCGAAGTATCGCTCTGAATTCTTTGGTGAATTGTCAAAGCTTCTGGCTGGCCAACCCGGCGTGCGGGTGGTGGGGGATCGCTTCGTCTTCTCCTCCGAAGTGCTGTTCCAGCCCGGCGCCGCCGATCTGGCGCCCGAGGGCCAGGCGCAGATCGCCTCGGTCGTGGCGACGCTGAAACAGGTCGTGCCGCAGATCCCGCCGGGGATCAGCTGGATCATCAGGGTCGATGGCCATACCGATGACGTGCCCCTGTCGGGCACCGGGCTGTTCAAGGACAATTGGGAGCTGAGCCAGGCCCGTGCCCTGTCGGTGGTGCGCTACATGACCGATGTGCTGGGCTTTCCGCCCGAGAGGCTGGCGGCGGCGGGCTTTGGCCAATACCAGCCGGTGGCCTCGGGCGAGACGCCGGAGGCGCGGGCGCAGAACCGGCGGATCGAGTTGAAGCTGACCGAGCGCTAGGTCGGAGCGGGCAACGCCCCTCTTTGGCCGGAGAAGCGGGGGTTTCACACCCCCGCACCCCCGTGGGATATTTATGGACCAATGAAGGGGCTTGGGGACCCCTTCTTTGGGTCAGGCATGGATCGCGCCGTCACCGCAGGCGAGGGCGGCTTCGCGGACGGCCTCGCTATAGGTCGGGTGGGCGTGGCAGGTCAGCGCCACGTCCTGGGCCGAGGCGCCGAATTCCATCGCCACGCAGATTTCGTGGATGATGTCGCCAGCGCCCGGGCCGATGATGTGGCAGCCGAGGATGCGGTCGGTGGCGGCATCGGCGAGGATCTTGACGAAGCCTTCACCCTGGAAGACCGCCTTGGCGCGGGCGTTGCCCATGAAGGGGAATTTGCCGACCTTGTAGGCGCGGCCCTGTTCTTTCAGCTGTTCTTCCGTCGCCCCCACGCTGGAAACCTCCGGAGTCGTGTATATCACACCGGGGATTACCCCATAGTTAACGTGACCGTGCTTGCCAGCGACGTTTTCGGCAACGGCCATGCCCTCATCCTCGGCCTTGTGGGCCAGCATCGGGCCTGCGACCGCATCACCTATCGCATAGATGCCCTTGATATTGGTGGCAAAATGCGCGTCGGTCTTGATCGTGCCACGCGGGCCCATCTCGACCCCCAAAGTCTCAAGTCCTAGACCCGCCGTATAGGGTTTGCGGCCGGTGGCGACGAGGACGACATCGGCGGTGAGGGTCGCCTCGCTGTCATCCTTGCGCAGCTTGTAGCGGGTGGTGGTGCCTTCCACGCCCTGCACGGCAGCGCCGAGGATGAACTTGAGCCCTTGTTTCGTCAGGATTTTCTGGAAGGACTTCTGCACCTCGGCATCCATGCCGGGGGTGATGGCGTCGAGATATTCGACCACGGTCACTTGGGTCCCGAGGCGGGCATAGACCGAGCCGAGTTCAAGCCCGATGACGCCGGCGCCGATCACGGTCATGGTCTTGGGGATCTGGTCGAGGGTCAGGGCGCCGGTGGAGGTGACGACATTGACCTCGTCCACCGTGACACCGGGCAGCGAGGACGGCTCGGAACCCGTTGCAATGATGATGTTTTTCGCGGAATGGACCTCATCCCCGACCTTGACCTGACCGACGGCCGGGATCGTGCCCCAGCCTTTCAGCCAGGTCACCTTGTTCTTCTTGAACAGGAATTCGATCCCCTTGGTGTTGCCGTTCACCACATCCTGTTTATAGGCCTGCATCTTGGCCCAATCCACGGTGGGTGCTGCGCCCATCAGGCCCATTTTCTCAAAGTTTTCATGGACTTCGTGCAGGTGGTGCGTCGCGTTCAACAGCGCCTTGGAAGGGATGCAGCCGATGTTGAGGCAGGTGCCGCCGAGGGTGTCGCGCCCTTCGACCACGGCGGTTTTCAGGCCCAGTTGGGCGCAGCGAATGGCGCAGACATAGCCGCCGGGGCCGCTGCCGATCACGATCACATCAAACTCT
Organism: Rhodobacter sp. P1_C2; assembly: GCF_056406375.1. Classification (NCBI taxonomy): domain Bacteria; kingdom Pseudomonadati; phylum Pseudomonadota; class Alphaproteobacteria; order Rhodobacterales; genus Rhodobacter; species Rhodobacter sp. P1_C2. The sequence goes on along the minus strand of NZ_JBFUAG010000009.1, from coordinate 232,696 downwards.
GCCATGGTCTTTTCCTTCAGGTTCTTGGCGTCTTCCTTGCGTCTTCCTTTTGTCTTCCTTTGGTGAAGACAAGACTACAGCAAAGCGGCCAGCAGCATCAAAATGGTTGCAGTTTGGCCCAGGGCCCAGATCGCCGAGCGCCAGGGCGTCCAGCCCAAGGCGTAAGCGGGGATATAGAGGACACGGGCGGCGAGGTAGGTCCAGCCGCAGGCGGCGGTGAAGCTGGAGGACTGGTTGGACAGTGTCACCACCAGAACGGAGATGGTGAAGAGGATCAACGCTTCGAAATGGTTGTTCAACGCCCGCTGCAGCCGCCCCGAGACCCGCGACAGTGGCCGCGCCGGCGGCACATCGCGCGGGCTGCAGGTATAGGCCGGGGTCAGCTCCATATTCGCCGGGGCGGCGAAGAGGGCGAACTGGACGACCTGCAGCAGGGAGGCGAGGGAAAGGGCGGTGAGTTCGGGGGTCAATTTGGTGCCTCTTCCATCTTCAGTTTCCGATAGAAGACCCAATGAACCCCGGCGATCAGCAGCATTATCAGCGCTCCATAGATCGTGCGCTGGGTGGCAAACGCGTCGCGATCAGGGTTCGGCAGAAAGGCGAGCAACACGACCATGCAACCCGCAAGCAACCAGAATACCATGCGTTGGCGGGCCATCCTTGGCAGGAGTGCCGATTGCCGGAATGCAGCCAAGCCAAGGCGTAGATAGTACCAAATGCCGAAAGCGGCCAGAAGAGACAGCTGAATGGTGGCAGCCCAGAAATAGTCCGGGTCGGTCGCCCACGACAGAAGCATGCCGACCAGGACGAGTGTGCAGACCACCATGAAGGCGCACCACAGGATCACTGCGGTGCGCACGCCATTTTGTTGGTTCATGGTGGTCACTTTTCAGATCCAGCGTCTTACAGATCCATCAACAACCGGCGCGGATCTTCCAGTGCCTCTTTCACCCGGACGAGGAAGGTCACGGCGCCCTTGCCGTCGACGATGCGGTGATCGTAGCTCAGCGCCAGATACATCATCGGGCGGATCACGATCTGGCCGCCGACGACGACGGGACGGTCCTGGATCTTGTGCATCCCCAGAATACCCGATTGCGGCGGGTTCAGGATCGGCGAAGACATCAGCGAGCCATAGACCCCGCCGTTCGAGATGGTGAAGGAGCCGCCCTGCATGTCGGCCATGGTCAGCTTGTTGTCACGGGCGCGGGCGCCCATCTCGGCGATCTTCTTCTCGATGCCGGCAAAGCTCATCTGGTCGGCGTCGCGCAGGACCGGAACCACGAGGCCCGAGGGCGTGCCGACGGCAACACCCATGTGGACGAAGTTCTTGTAGACCACGTCCTGGCCGTCGATCTCGGCATTGACCTCGGGGACTTCCTTCAGGGCATGGATACAGGCTTTGACGAAGAAGGACATGAAGCCGAGCTTGACGCCGTGCTTCTTCTCGAACTGGTCCTTGTAGGTGTTGCGCAGCTCCATGATGCCCGACATGTCGACCTCGTTATAGGTGGTCAGCATGGCGGCGGTGTTCTGAGCGTCCTTCAGGCGCTTGGCGATGGTGGCGCGCAGGCGGGTCATCTTGACGCGTTCCTCGCGGGCGGCGTCATCGGCGGGCACCGGGGCGCGCGGGATGGCGACCGGGGCCGGGGTGACGGCGGCAGCGGCGGCCACGACCGGGGCGGCGGCGGCCTTGGCCACGTCTTCCTTCATGATGCGGCCATCGCGGCCGGTGCCGGTGACCTGATCGGGCGAAAGCCCGGCTTCGGCCATCGCCTTCTTGGCGGCGGGGGCATCCTCGACATCCTTGGCGGCGGCGGGCGCCGGGGCAGGGGCGGGGGCGGGCGCCGCAGCCGGGGCTGCCGGCTTGGGCGCCGCCGTCGCACCTTCGGTCACGATGGCGAGGCGGGCATTGGCCGCCACGGTCATGCCCTCGGGCGCCAGGATCTCGGCCAGGACGCCGTTCACCGGGCTCGGGACTTCGACCGAGACCTTGTCGGTCTCAAGCTCGCAGAGCATCTCGTCCTGTTTCACCGCATCGCCGGGTTTCTTGAACCAGGTCGAGACGGTGGCTTCGGTGACACTTTCGCCCAGGGTGGGCACCATTACGTCGGTCATAGTCTTCTCCTTGGACTCTCAGCTCAACGCGGCGTTGACGAGGGCTTGTTGTTCGGCCTTGTGGGTGCTGGCGAGGCCCGTGGCGGGCGATGCCGAGGCGTTGCGGCCGGCATAGCGCGGCCGCGTGGTCTTGGCGCCGATCTTGGTCAGCAGCACTTCAAGTTCGGGTTCGATGAAGAACCAGGCGCCCTGGTTCTTCGGCTCTTCCTGGCACCAGACGAAATCGGCATTCGGGAAGCGCGACAGTTCGGTGGTGAGCGAGATGGTCGGCACCGGGTAAAGCTGTTCGACCCGCAGGATATAGGTATCGGTCAGCCCGCGCGCGTCGCGTTCGGCCAGAAGGTCGAAGTAGACCTTGCCCGAGCAGAGGACGACCCGCTTGATCTGGTCATCGGCGACCAGCTGGGTCGGCGAATGGCCCTTCTGCGCATCGTCCCAGAGGACGCGGTGGAAGGTGGAACCGTCCACGAAGTCCGAAGCGTCCGAAATGCACATCGGATGGCGCAGCAGCGATTTCGGCGTCATCAGGATCAGGGGCTTGCGGAAATCGCGGTGCATCTGGCGGCGCAGGATGTGGAAGTAGTTGGCCGGGGTCGAGCAGTTGGCCACGATCCAGTTGTCATGCGCCGAGGATTGCAGGAAGCGTTCCAGACGGCCCGAGGAATGTTCCGGCCCCTGGCCTTCGAAGCCATGCGGCAGCAGGCAGACGAGGCCCGACATCCTGAGCCACTTCGACTCGCCCGAGCAGATGAACTGGTCGAACATGATCTGCGCGCCATTGGCGAAGTCGCCGAACTGCGCCTCCCACATGGTCAGGGCATTGGGTTCGGCAACCGAATAGCCGTATTCAAAGCCCAGAACCGCATATTCCGACAGCATCGAGTCGATCACCTCATACCGGGCCTGGCCGGCACGGATGTGGTTCAAGGGGTAGTAGCGCTCTTCGGTGACCTGGTCGATGAAGGCCGAGTGGCGCTGGCTGAAGGTGCCGCGGGTGCAATCCTGACCCGAAAGGCGGACCGGGAAGCCCTCGGTGACGAGCGAGCCGAAGGCCAGGGCCTCCGCCGTCGCCCAGTCAAAGCCCTTGCCGGTGGCGAACATCTCTTTCTTGGCGTCCAGCTGGCGCGCCACGGTCTTGTGGATGTCGAAAGCCTCGGGCACGCGGGTCAGCGCGGCGCCGACCTCGGCCATGGTCTCGGGCTTGATCCAGGTTTCGCCGCGCTGGTAGGAGGTCAGATCCTTCGGCTGCATGTTCTTCCAGCGCCCGTCCAGCCAGTCGGCCTTGTTGGGCTTGTAGGTCTTGCCGGCCTCGTATTCTTCGTTCAGGCGGGCCTGGAAGGCGGCCTTCATGTCGTCGATTTCGCCTTCCGGGATCAGGCCATCAGCCACCAGGCGCTCGGCATAGAGCTGCAGCGTGGTCTTCTGCTTGCGGATGCGGGCATACATCGCCGGGTTGGTGAACATCGGCTCGTCGCCTTCGTTGTGACCGAAGCGGCGGTAGCAGAAGATGTCGATCACGACATCCTTGTGGAACTTCTGGCGGAATTCGGTGGCCACGCGCGCGGCATGGACCACGGCCTCCGGATCGTCGCCGTTGACGTGGAAGATCGGCGCTTCCACCATCAGGGCGATGTCGGTCGGATAGGGCGAGGAGCGCGAGTAGCTCGGCGCCGTGGTGAACCCGATCTGGTTGTTCACCACCACATGGATCGTGCCGCCGGTGCGGTGGCCCTTCAGACCCGACAGGCCGAAGCATTCCGCCACGACGCCCTGGCCCGCAAAGGCCGCATCGCCGTGCAGAAGGATCGGCAGGACCTGGTGGCGGTCGGTGTCGTTGTACTGGTCCTGCTTGGCGCGGACCTTGCCCAGCACCACCGGATTGACCGCCTCGAGGTGCGAGGGGTTGGCGGTCAGGGAAAGGTGGACGGTGTTGCCGTCAAAGCTGCGGTCCGACGAGGCGCCGAGGTGGTACTTCACGTCGCCCGAACCGTCGACATCCTCGGGCTTGTAGGAGCCGCCCTGGAATTCGTTGAAGATCGCCTTGTAGGGCTTCTGCAGCACATTGGCGAGCACGTTCAACCGGCCACGGTGCGGCATGCCGAAGTTGATCTCGCGCACGCCGAGGCTGCCGCCGCGCTTGATGATCTGCTCCAGCGCCGGGATCAGGGCTTCGGCGCCATCAAGGCCGAACCGCTTGGTGCCCATGTATTTGACATGGAGGAACTTCTCATAGCCCTCGGCCTCGACCAGCTTGTTGAGGATCGCCTTGCGGCCCTCGCGGGTGAAGGCGATTTCCTTGCCGTAGCCTTCGATCCGCTCTTTCAGCCAGGCGGCCTGTTCGGGGTCCGAGATATGCATGTATTGCAGCGCGAAAGTGCCGCAATAGGTGCGCTTCACCATCTCGACGATCTGGCGCATCGAGGCCATCTCAAGCCCCAGCACCATGTCGATGAAGATCGGCCGGTCCATGTCGGCTTCGGTGAAGCCATAGGAGGCCGGGTCCAGTTCCGGGTGGTTGCCCCGCTCGACGATGCCCAGGGGGTCAAGGTCGGCGGCGAGGTGGCCGCGGATCCGGTAAGCGCGGATCAGCATGATGGCGCGGACAGAATCCAGCACGGCGCGGCGCACCTGGGCATCGGTCAGCTCGATGCCCTTTTCGGCGGCCTTCTCGGTGATCTTCTTGGACGCGGCCTTGACCTCGACCGGCCATTCGCCGGTCAGGGCGGCGGTCAGATCATCCGCGGGCTGCGGCGGCCAGTCCTTGCGGGCCCAGGACGGACCTTCGGCGGCGCGCTTCTGCTCCAGCCCGCTGTCGCCCAAGAGGCGGAAGAATTCGGCCCATTGCGCATCGACATTTGCCGGATCATCGGCATACCGCGCCGCCAGCTTGTCGATGTAATCGGCATTGGCCCCCTGCAGGAAGGAGGAGGCGTTGAAGGCGGCGTTGGGGGTTTGTTCGGTCATTGGAGTGCCTCCGAAGGGTTGGGGCGGGTGTTGGAAGGACGGGACATAAGCCAGAAGAGCGGCAGGGAGCAGATCAGGATAAACAGATATAGGTGTGCTCCGATCTGTTTGCCCATCGCCCCGAAGGTTTGCGGGGTTGCGTGGGCAAGGAAGCCGCCGACGGTCATCAATATGATGAGCAGGATTGCGACCAGAAGGGGCAGCAAAAACCACCAGGCGGACCGAGAGATATCGTGCAGGCGTCGCACGATCACGGCGACACCGGGAAGGACCAGCACCAACCAGGTCAGGTGATGCGCAACTGTGGCCCACATGTAGTTCGGGGGCGCGATGTCGGTCGCGCCGGAGGCCTGCGCATAGCCTTGGCGAAAACCGATGGGGAAGGCGACAAGGAAAGCAACCACTTCGGGAAGCAGAAGCCAAAACGCCGCAAACCACCAAAACTCGGAGCGGCTGGCCCGCCCCGAATATTGGAACGACTTGGCGAGACAGGTCGTGATGGCTTGCACAGGTCCCATTATTATCGTCCCGACACCTTCGTCGTGGATGCGTCAAAAAAGGCGGCACCTTTCCCGCACCGGAAGGCTGGCTGGTTGTCCGAGGTTGCCATGGCCCCTTGCGAAAAGGAGTCGGCGTTGGAGGGCTGTTCGGTCATGGCTCAAACCTTAGAGGTGAGATGGCGGCTTTGAGGGGCGAAAAAGCGGTCATTTGGGTTGCGTGTCAAAGGCGACGAGATGGACCCCATGTTGTCCGGCGATGGGAGGGGCCGCATTGAAGGTCACGAGATAGCCGGTTTTCTGGTCCACTACGGCGACCACGCCCGAGTTGGACAGGAGTTTTTCGCCAAAGCGGTCGACAAAGGCGCTGGCAAGCGTCCTGCTGCCTGTGTTGGTTCCAAAGACCATCGAGCACCGGCGATCCCCGCTCTTGCCCGCGATCTGGAAGGAAAGGTTCTCTTCCACGCTGTAGAGGGTCGATGTCCCCATCGGCGAGGGCACCGTCACGTTGTTCGCAGCCATTGCCGCCGTTGCGCCGTTGAAATGGTTGGGCGCGGTCGAGACACAGACCGCGTCGAACAGTTGCAGGCCGCGGGCGAAGGGGACGGCCTTGGGGTTGCCGGAGAAGACCCGCGACGTGGCCGGGGTTGCCGCGGCGGGCGGCTCGGAGGGTGCGCCTGCCTCCACACAGCCCGAAAGGGCGATGGCGAGGCAGAACAGCACGGGGGTCTTGCGCATCTCGGTCTCCTGCAGCCCTGCAAAAGGGGCAATCGTCACGGGAAAAGGCGGGGATGACCCCGCCTTTCGGGGTTACTTGCCCAAAGCCTTCATCACGGCCTCGCCCAGCGTCGCGGGGCTGTCGGCCACGATGATGCCGGCCATCTTCATTGCCTCGATCTTCGATTCCGCGTCACCCTTGCCACCGGCGACGATGGCGCCGGCGTGGCCCATGCGGCGGCCGGCGGGGGCGGTGCGGCCGGCGATGAAGCCGGCGGTGGGCTTCCAGCGGCCGCGCTTCTTCTCGTCGGCCAGGAACTGCGCGCCCTCTTCCTCGGCGGAACCGCCGATTTCACCGATCATGATGATCGAATGGGTCTCCGGATCGGCGAGGAACATCTCGAGAATGTCGATGTGCTCGCTGCCCTTGATCGGGTCGCCGCCGATGCCCACGGCGGAGGATTGGCCGAGGCCCACATCGGTCGTCTGCTTGACGGCCTCATAGGTCAGGGTGCCGGAACGGCTGACGACGCCGACCGAACCCTTGGAGAAGATGCTGCCCGGCATGATGCCGATCTTGCATTCACCGGGGGTCATGACGCCGGGGCAGTTCGGCCCGATCAGCCGGGATTTGGAGTTCAGAAGGGCGCGCTTGACCTTCATCATGTCAAGCACCGGGATGCCTTCGGTGATGCAGACGATCAGCTCCATCTCGGCGTCGATCGCCTCGAGGATGCTGTCGGCGGCGAAGGGCGGCGGCACATAGATCACGGTGGCATTGGCATCGGTGGCCTTCTTCGCGTCATGGACGCTGTCAAAGACCGGCAGGTTCAGGTGCAGCGAACCGCCTTTGCCGGGGGTCACCCCGCCGACCATCTTGGTGCCGTAAGCGATGGCCTGTTCGGAGTGGAAAGTACCCTGCGAGCCGGTGAAGCCCTGGCAGATGACGCGGGTGTTTTTGTTGACGAGGACGGACATGGTTTTTCCTAGCTCTGAAAGCGCGCTGCGAGCGCATTTGCTTCGGCCGTTGAAAGCTCGATTATTTTATCGTTTCGATCACGGTGGATCTTGCCAAGTGAGGCAAGTCCAGGAGGGGCATAAGCGTAACGTTGCGGTGCAAGTTCGTCCGTCGAAAGCGGATGAACTACCGCATCATGGAGAGTTCTAAGAAAAAGACGGTACGCAGCCTTTCTTTTGGACGGATCTCGGACTTGCGGCATTTCCGTTTCATCAACTCTCACCAAAGTGTAAGCGGCTGACAATGCGCTCTTCCCCTCGATGCCGTCATCGAACCAAACGTAGACTTCCGCTCCAACCGACGAGTGATCCAATTTGGCTGATTTCATTTTCGGTACGACGGCAGTGAAGTTGGAAATTGCGCTCCGCTTGATCTTGAGAAGGTATGCCACCGTTTCATCCCTTCACAGCCTTCACGATCTTCTGGGCGCCATCTTTCAGGTCGTCCGCGGCGATGACGTTCAGGCCGCTTTTGCGGATGATGTCCTTGCCGAGCTCGACGTTGGTGCCTTCAAGGCGGACGACCAGCGGGACCTTCAGGCCGACTTCCTTGACCGCGGCGATCACGCCCTCGGCGATGATGTCGCAGCGCATGATGCCGCCGAAGATGTTGACCAGGATGCCTTTGACGTTCGGGTCAGAGGTGATGATCTTGAAGGCTTCGGTCACCTTCTCCTTCGTGGCACCGCCGCCGACGTCGAGGAAGTTGGCGGGCTCGGCGCCGTAAAGCTTGATGATGTCCATGGTGGCCATGGCCAGACCCGCGCCGTTGACCATGCAGCCGATCTCGCCATCGAGCGCGATATAGTTCAGGTCGAATTTCGAGGCGGCGAGTTCCTTGGGGTCTTCCTCGGTCTCGTCGCGCAGCGCCGCCAGTTCCGGGTGGCGGAACATCGCGTTGCCGTCAAAGCTCATCTTGGCGTCGAGCAGCTTCAGGGAGCCGTCCTTCAGCACGCAGAAGGGGTTGATCTCCAGCATGTCCATGTCTTTTTCGGTGAAGAGCTTGTAGAGGTTCTTCACGATGCCGACGCATTGCTTGACCTGGTTGCCGCTCAGTCCCAGCGCAAAGGCGACGCGGCGGCCGTGGTATTCGGAAAAGCCCGCGGCCGGGTCGATCGAGAAGGACAGGATTTTCTCAGGGGTATCATGGGCCACGTCTTCGATGCTCATCCCGCCTTCGGTCGAGCAGACGATCGAGATGCGCGAGGTCTGACGGTCGATCAGCAGGGCCAGGTAGAACTCCTTGGCGATGTCCGAACCGTCTTCGATGTAGATGCGGTTGACCTGCTTGCCGGCCGGGCCGGTCTGCACGGTCACCAGGGTGCGGCCGAGCATCTGGCGGGTGAATTCGGCGGCCTCTTCGACCGAGCGGGCGAGGCGGACGCCGCCTTTTTCGCCGGCCTCGGGTTCCACAAAGTGGCCCTTGCCGCGGCCGCCGGCGTGGATCTGGGCCTTGACGACCCAGAGCGGGCCGTCAAGCTCGCCGGCAGCGGACTTGGCCTCTTCGGCCCGCGTCACTGCGCGGCCATCGGAAACAGGAATGCCGTAGCTGCGCAGCAGGGCCTTGGCCTGGTATTCGTGGATGTTCATCTTGCGCCCCGTTAGGTGGATTTGGTCGCCTTCTGGCACATATTGCGATGCGGGCAAAACGGGAAAAGGGGCCGGGGCGCAGAAAAGCGACATTTGTGATCACAGGAAAAAATTTTGTGATCACGCGTAAGGATTAGGCAAGGAACAAAGGCCGGGTGCCGGGTTTTTGGCCGCGCGGGGGCCCGCTTTCACAGGTCGGAACCGGCGACTTTGCGCCGAAGCCCGGCGGGTTTCAGCCGCCGGTCCTGTCATTGCCCTGTTACCGCGGCGTCACCCAACCGCAGCAATCGGGTGCTAGCAGGCGGCAACTGCAACAGGAGCCTGCCATGCGCCATACCGCGTCCTCTGTCTTTTTCGCCCTTGCCCTCGGCCTTGTCGCCCCGGCCTTTGCCGCCGACGTCAAGCCCTTTGCCGATGCCACCACGATCGACCTGACGCAGATCCTCGCCCCGCCGGCGGCGCCGGATTCGCCGGCGATCAAGGCGGAACTGGGCCAGGTCCTGATGGTGCAGGTCACCCGCACGCCCGAGATGGAAGCCCGCGCCATCGCCGACAATGAAGAGAATGTCTGGGCCTTTGCCAATGTGATCGGCAACCCGAAGTTCAAACCCGAGGACCTGCCGAAGTTCGCCGCCTTCTTCGACCGCGTGACCGAGACCGAGGGCGCTGTCGTCGACCCGGCCAAGAAGACCTGGGCCCGTCCGCGTCCCTATATGATGAGCGATCTGGTCAAGCCCTTGCTGGAGCCGAAGAAATCCGGCGCCTATCCTTCGGGCCATTCCACCGTGGCCACGCTGATGGGGATCATCCTCTCCGACATGGTCCCGGAAAAGCGCGCCGAGATCATGGCGCGGGCGCAGGATTTCGCCAACAACCGCGTCGTGGCGGGGATGCATGTGCCCTCCGATATCGAAGCCGGCCGCATCTCGGGCAGCGTGATCGCCGCCGAGATCATGGGGCATGACGACTTCAAGGCCGAATATGCCGAGGCCAAGACCGAACTGCGCGCGGCGCTGGGTCTCTGATCCGGGTTCAGACCGCAAGGGCCGCCGGGAGACCGGCGGCCTTTGTCATTGCGGCCGCCGCTCGGCTCAGTTGAGGTAAAGCGAGAAGAGCATCGACTGGCCCTGCACCAGGTCATCGAAGGCCGTCATGCTGGCCCCGTCGATGAGTGGGCCGGTTTGCAGATAGGGCAGGGCGGCCCAGCCCTGCGCCCAGCCGGCCAAGTCGATCGGGGCGGGGTCGGTGAAGACTTTGGCGAGGTTGATCCCGGCGGGCGCCCCGGCGCGCCAGAAGGGCAGAAGCTTGTCACCCTTGAAGACCGCTTCGACATCGGCAAGGACGGCGAGCCAGGAGGCCGCGGTGCCGGGCGGCAGGTCGATGCCGATGGCGGAATGCTGGTGCTCGTTGGGCAGCCATTCCTGCGCATCGTCGCTCTCTTTGGCGACGCGGGCCCAGAAGATCCGGTTCTGCGCCACCATCGACAGAAAGTGATCGCGGGCCGATGCCATGCGGGCCTTGTCCGGCGTCTGGTTCAGCGTGGCCAGAAGTACCGCGATGAGGTCGAAACCCTCGAGCGCGCGGGGGTCGTCGCTGAGGTCGCCGAAGAGGAAATCGGGCGTGGCGGGACCGAGGGACTTGATCTTGTCGCGGGCGGCGATGACGCGGGTCAAGGGCTCGGTCGGATCATAGGCGCGCACCATGTCGCAGAAGGCGGCGAGAAGATCGGCATAGGCGGCAAGCCAGGCCGCATCGGCCACGTCGAAGCGGACCTTGGGCAGGGTCGGCGGCGGAATGGTGCCGTCGGTGGAAGGATCGGCCACGCCGCCAAGCGCGGTGGTGCCGATGATCTCGGCCAGGCCTTCGCCGGGGTCGCGGGTCGCATTGGCATTCACGTCGAACCAGAGGTCGGCCAGCGCAATCTCGACCCCGAAATCGGCACTGTCGGGCAGGGTGATCAGCGTGGCCTTGGCCTCGGCCAGCTTGTCGCCGGTGTGGATGAAGATGCCCGCGACCGAGGCGGGGATGAAGGCGCCGGGCGCCGGATTGGGCGGGATCGGCATGCGCAGCAGGGGAAAGAGGCCGGAGCGGTCGGTCATGCCCGAGGCCCAGCGGTCCTGAAAACTGATCTCGATCGCCCGCAGGAATTGCACCCCGCCCAGGGCGAAGGTCTCGGCCTCGGATCTGGTGGGCAGGCTGGCGAGGCGGGATTCGGTCCGGGCCAGGCCCTGGCTTGCGATTTCGGCGGAGAGGGTCTCGGCCTTGGCGGTGGAGACGAGGCAGAGGATGGGCAGGGCGGCGAGAATGGGGCGCATGGGGACCTCCTCACATCCGGGCATGATCGGAGGACTGGCCCCTGAAAGCAAGCCTAGAGCGGCTGCGCCGTACAAAGCCTTTGGCCGCGCGGCAGATAGGGGTCCGAAAGGCTGGCGGTGAAGCCCGCCGCCTCGCAGGCGGCCAGGACATCGCGGGCGAGGTGGTGATAGGGGGTGCGGTCGGGATGGGTGACCACGCCGTCGGGCTGGCGGAAGGCGGCAGGTGCCGCGTCTTCGGGGACGAGGAACACCGTGAAGAGCAGCTTTTGCAGGCGCGGGAAACGGGCGCGGATCACCGGCAGGGCGGATTGCAGGTGCGACAGCGGCAGGTGGGTGAAGACGGCGAAGGCGATGGCCATGTCGATCGTCTCGGGCACGCCGGGGAAGGCGAAGCTGGCATCCTCGATCAGCTGGGCGGGGTCGAGACGGGATTTGTCCGCCAGTTCAAGATCATAACCGCGCCGCATCAGGGCGCCGGAGAGGTCGGTGGCCCAGTAATGCCCCGGGTCGAGATAGGGTACGACGCGGCAGCCAAGCCGCAGGGACCCCGCGCCGATGTCGAGGAGGCGGTGGTGGCGCTCCAGTCCGGCGGCGAGCAGAAGCTGCATCTGGACGAGGCCGGTCTCCTCCCACCGGCCGCCGACGATGTCGCGGTGGCGGCCCTGGGCCAAAGCTTCGTCGTAGAAGCCGGGCTTGTGATAGGGGGAGACGGGGCGGGGCATGGGCGGCTTTCGATGCGAGCGGGGCTGGCGGCCCGGGGGTTTCACACCCCCGGGACCCCCGTGGGATATTTAGGGACCAATGAAGGGGGGGGCGGGGGGGGGTAGGATTAGGCGGGGGGCGGGATCAGGGGGCAGCGGTTTCGATGATTTTCAGCATGAGGCGGGTCGAGACGGCCATGTCCTGCACCGAGACCCATTCGAGGGGGCCGTGGATTTCCTGCATCCCGGTGAAGAGGTTGGGGGTGGGCAGGCCCATCTCGGTCAGGCGGGAGCCGTCGGTGCCGCCGCGGATCGGTTTGGAGACGGGTTCGACGCCGATGGCGCGGCAGGCGTTCAGGGCCAGTTCGACCGGGCGCATGTCGCTTTCCAGCCAGTAGCGCATGTTGCGGTATTGCGGGCGGATCGTGACCTCGACCCTGGCGCGGGGCTCCTCGGCCAGGATGGCGGCGCAGGCGGCGCGCAGGATCTCGCCCTTGGCGGCCAGCCCGTCGCGTTCGAAGTCGCGCAGGATGAAGCGCAGGGTGACCTCGGCGGCATTGCCCGACATGTCGGCGAGGTGGAGGAAGCCGTCGCGGCCCTCGGTCACCTCGGGGGTCATGGTGGCGAGGGGCAGCGACTGGATCAGCCGGGCGGCGAGGTAGAGCGCGTTGACGAGCTTGCCCTTGGCCCAGCCGGGATGGGCGGAGACGCCGGTGATCTTCACCTGGGCGCCATCGGCGGAGAAGCTTTCATATTCGATCTCGCCCACCGTCGAGCCGTCGAAGGTATAGCCGAAATCGGCGGCGATGTCGGCGGGGAGCCGCGGGTTGACGCCGCGGCCGATTTCCTCATCCGGGGTGAAGGCGAGGCGGACCTTGCCATGCCTGAGGTCCGGGGTGGAGAGGAGGTGGCGGGCGGCGGTCATCAGGATGGCCACGCCCGCCTTGTCATCGGCGCCGAGCAGTGTGGCCCCGGAGGCGGTGATGATCGTATGGCCCTGCTTGCGGCCGAGTTCCGGCGAGGTTTCCGGCGACAGCACCAGATCGGGATTGTCGGGAAAGCTGATCGAGCCGCCGTTGTAGCCGCGGTGGGCGCGCGGCTTGACCCCGGTCGCATTATAGGCGGGGGCGGTGTCGACATGGGCGAGGAAGGCCAGCGTCGGCCCCGCCTCGAGCGCGGGCACGGTGGCGGGGATGGTGGCCAGCACCACGCCGTAATCGGTCAGGGTGACCTCTTCGGCGCCGATCTGGACCAGCTCCTCCCGCAGCAGGTTCAGCATGCCGAACTGCACCGCGGTCGAGGGGGCGCCGGGCTGATCCTCGTCGCTTTGGCTGTCGATGGCGGTGTAGCGCATCAGGCGCTGTTCAAGCTCGGCGTCAAACGGGGTCATGCGGCCTCTGGGGTGCTGGCGATCTGTGCCGGGAATTTGAGTGGCCGGGCGGCGGAAGTCAACGCGGGGCCTCTGGCCGGGCGGGCCGCTGCGGCGTATCAGGGGGAAAACCGCGGGAGGGACAGATGGACGCCAGCATCACGGCCTGGATCAACGGGCTTTCGGGCCTGCCGCTGCTGGATGCGGTGATGCGGGCGGCGGCGCAATGGGGCGTGCCCCTGATGGTGGCGCTGGTGGCCCTGCAATGGTGGAGCCGGCGCGGCCGGCTGAAGGCGCGGCATGTCGCATTGGTGGCGGGGCTGGCCTTTCTGCTTGGCCTCGCGCTCAACCAGGCGGTGCTGGTGCTGATCCACCGGGTGCGGCCCTATGACATGGGGGTGACGCGGCTCTTGATCGGGCGGAGCGCGGACTGGTCCTTCCCCTCGGACCATGCGACGGCCTCGGTCGCGGTGGCGGCGGTCTATTGGATCAAGCGGATCAAGCTTTGGGCGGCGGTCTTTGCGGGTCTGGCGGCGCTGATCTGCCTGGCGCGGGTCTACCTCGGCATCCACTATTTCGGCGATATTCTGGGCGGGGCGCTGACCGGCGTGCTGGCGGCCTATCTGGTGGCGCGGTTCTGGCGCTCGGGCAATGTCGTGGAGCGGATGGCGGTCAGGATCCTGTAGGGCGGGGCCGCAGCCGCCCCGGGTTGCCGCGCGGGCAAAAGAAAATGCGCGCCCGTGTGGACGCGCATTTCCGTAAGTGACAGGCTGAGGATCAGACCAGCGAGGGGTCGATCGTCTTGCAGGCGGCGACCAGGCCCTTCACGGCCTCGACCGACTTCTGGAACATCGCATTCTCGTCCGCGGTCATCTGGATTTCGACCAGACGCTCGACACCGCCAGCGCCGATGATGACCGGAACGCCGACATACATGCCGCTCAGACCGAAGGCGCCATCGACATAGGCGGCCACGGGCAGCAGGCGTTTCTGGTCTTTCAGGTAGGCTTCCGCCATCTCGATCGCCGAAGCGGCGGGCGCATAGAAGGCCGAACCGGTCTTCAGGAGGCCGACGATCTCGGCGCCGCCGTCACGGGTGCGCTGGATGATGCTGTCGAGCTTTTCCTGGCTGGTCCAGCCCATCTTGACCAGGTCGGGCAGCGGGATGCCGGCCACGGTGGAGTAACGCGCCAGGGGCACCATCGTGTCGCCATGGCCGCCGAGGACGAAGGCGGTCACGTCCTTCATCGAGACGTTGAACTCGGTCGCCAGGAAGTGACGGAAGCGGCCGGCGTCCAGCACGCCCGCCATGCCGACCACCTTGTTGTGCGGCAGGCCCGAGAACTCGCGCAGCGCCCAGACCATGGCGTCGAGCGGGTTGGTGATGCAGATCACGAAAGCGTTCGGCGCATGTTCCTTCAGACCCTCGCCCACGGCCTTCATGACCTTGAGGTTGATGCCCAGAAGGTCATCGCGGCTCATCCCCGGCTTGCGCGGCACGCCGGCGGTGACGATGCAGACATCGGCGCCTGCGATATCGGCGTAGGAATTGGCGCCTTTCAGCGTGGCGTCAAACCCCTCGATCGGGCCGGATTGCGCGATGTCGAGCGCCTTGCCCTGGGGGGTGCCTTCAGCGATGTCGAACAGGATGACGTCGCCCAGTTCCTTCAGGACGGCGAGGTGGGCAAGCGTGCCCCCGATCTGCCCGGCGCCGATCAGCGCGATCTTCGGTCTGGCCATGTGGGAATCCCCCTTGTGGATTGCAAACGGAAAAGAATGACGTGTCCTAAGCCCAAAACCGCCAGCCGCGCAAGAGCGCCGCGCTGCGGCAAAGCGGTACGGGATGGTGCCGGGGCGATGATTGCGCTAGCAAATGAAAAAACGGTGACAGGCCTTGCGCCTCGGGCGGGCGCGCGGCAGGCATGGCCGCGGTGCCGCCTGCGGCACCATGGGCTTGCGGCGCGAAGAGAAGAGGGCAGCGATGGGCGGGATGAGCGGCTGGGAGTTCTGGGTCGTCGCGGTGATCGGCGCGATTCTGACCGGCGTCGGCAAGGGCGGCGTGCCCATCGTGGGGGCCCTGGTCGTGCCGGTGATGGCGCTGGTGATCAATCCGGTGGTGGCGGCGGGGCTGATGCTGCCGGTCTATGTCGTCTCGGACTGGTTCGGGCTTTACGCCTACCGCAAGGAATTCGACAAAAGGGTGCTGGCGATTGCCTGTGTCGGCCTGACGATCGGCGTCGTCTTCGGCTGGGCCACGGCCAGTTACATCCCGGAATCCTGGGTGACGGTCCTGGTCGGGGTGATCGCGGTGGCCTTCTCGCTCAACCAGTTGCTGCGCCGGCCCACGATGACGACCCCGCGCCGCGCCGAGGTGGGGAGCGGGCTGTTCTGGACCTCGATCTCGGGTTTCACCAGCTTTGTCAGCCATACCGGCGGGCCGCCCTATCAGGTCTGGACCCTGCCTCTGGGCATGCGCAAGGCGGTCTTTGCCGGCACCTCGACCATCGCTTTCGCCTATGCCAATGCGATCAAGCTGATCCCCTATTACTTTCTGGGCCAGATCAACCTCGTCAGCCTGGAGACGGCGGCCGTGCTGATGCCGGTGGCGGCGGCTTCGGTCTTCCTTGGCGTCTGGGCGGTCAAGGTCCTGCCCGAAAAGCGGTTTTTCCAGATCGTGACCTGGTCGCTGCTTCTGATCGGGGCCGAGCTGATCTGGAAGGGGCTGACCGGCTAACCCGGCAGGACCAGCCCTGCCGCACGGCACAGCTGCGGCAACAGAAGAAGGGCTGCGAGGCCAAGCGAGAGGGTAAAAAGCTCACGATCCATGTTGCGCCTTTCCGGGCTTCGGCCCTGCTGTGTCCGGTTTCAGGCTGCGCTGCGGCGGCGAAGAAAGTCTTAACGCTCCGTTCAGGAATGGGTCGCGCCGGGGGGGCAAGGGCTTTCTCTGCGGTGCAGCAAAATACCCCTTGCGTGAAATGATGATTTGATGCCATTTGGCGCAATAATCTTGCTTGGTGGAATCATGGAAAACACCCGTCCCGTCCGTTCGATGCTGTATATCCCCGCCTCCAAGGCGCGGGCGCTGGAAAAGGCGGCGGGGCTTGCGACCGATGCGATCATCTTCGACCTCGAGGATGCGGTGGCGCCGGGCGAGAAGGACATGGCCCGGGCGACGCTGGACGATTGCCTGAGGGCCACCGATTACGGCAACCGGCTGCGGCTGGTGCGGATCAACGGGTTTGACACCGCCTGGGGCCGCGCCGATGCGGCGGCCTTTGCCACGCATCCGGGGGTGGATGGCATCCTCTTGCCCAAGGTGAACGGGCCGCAGGATCTGGAAGCCGTGGCGCAGGTGGCGCCGGGCAAGAAGCTCTGGGCGATGATGGAGACCCCGCTGGGCATGCTGAACGCGGCGGCCATTGCGGCGCATCCGGCGCTGGCGGGCATGGTGATGGGGACCAATGACCTCGCCAAGGACCTCGGTGCGCGCTTCCACCCCGACCGGCTGCCCCTGGCGACCGGGCTTGGCCTTTGCCTTCTGGCCGCGCGCGCCCATGGCCGGCTGATCGCCGATGGCGTCTTCAACGCCTTCCGCGATGCCGAGGGCCTCGAGGCCGAATGCCGGCAGGGCCGCGACATGGGATTTGACGGCAAGACCCTGATCCACCCCGACCAGTTGGAGGTGGCCAACCGCATCTTCGCCCCCTCCGACGCCGAGCTCGACCTCGCCCGCCGCCAGATCGACGCTTTCGAGGCTGCCACCGCCGCAGGGCAGGGCGTGGCAGTTCTTGATGGCAAGATCGTCGAGAACCTGCATATCGTGACGGCGCGCGCCTTGATCGCCAAGGCCGGCGCCATCGCAACATTGCAGGGGTAAACATGCTGATCTTGCTACTCGGGGTCCTGATCTGGGCCTTTTCGCATCTGATGAAACGGGTGACGCCGGACCTGCGCGCAAACCTCGGCGACAGCCGGGCCAAGGTTCTGGTCACCGTCCTGTCCTTCGTGGCGATCGTGCTGATGGTGATGGGCTATCGGTCGGCCGATATCGTCCAGGTCTGGTATCCGCCGGTTTTCATGCGCCATATCAACAACCTGTTGATGGTCGTGGCGGTGCTTCTCTTGAACCTCGGCTTCAACCGGGGGCGGTTGCGGGCGCTGATGCGGCATCCGATGCTGGCGGCGGTCAAGACCTGGGCGCTGGCGCATTTGCTGGTCAATGGCGATCTGGCCTCGATCATCCTTTTCGGCGGGCTGCTGGCCTGGGCGGTGCTCGACATGATCCTGATCAACAAGATGGAGCCCGACTGGACCCGCCCCGCCAAGGGCCCGCTTCTCAACGATGTGATCTATGTTCTGGCCTCGGCCGCCCTTTTCGCCGCCATCGTCTTTGTGCATGGTCGGCTTGGATATTGGCCACTGGGGTAATGCGATCGGGGTAATGCGATGAAACTCTACCGTTTTCTGTCCGAGGACGACACCTCGGCCTTCTGCCACAAGGTCTCCAAGGCGCTGTCGCAGGGGTGGGAGCTTTATGGCCCGCCGACCTATGCCTTCGATGCCAGCCACAACGTGATGCGCTGCGGTCAGGCCGTGGTGAAAGAGGTGCCGGGGATCTATTCCCCCGATCTGAAGCTGGGTGAGCAGTAGGATGGGCCATCTGCCCATCTTCCCCTGACCTGCCGCCCCCAACCGAGGGACTGCGATGAAGACCAATCCGGGACGGTTTTTCGAGGATTACGCGCTGGGGCAGGTGATCGACCATGCCGTGCCCCGCACCCTTTCGGGCGGTGAGCGTGCGCTTTACCACGCGCTCTATCCGGCCCGGGGGGCGCTTTTTTCCTCGGACGCCTTCGCGCAAGCCTGCGGTCTGGCGCAAAGCCCCTTGGATGATCTGATCGCCTTCCATTCGGTCTTCGGCAAGACCGTCCCCGACATCAGCCTGAACGCGGTCGCCAACCTCGGCTATGCCGAGGGGCGCTGGCTGGCGCCGGTCTGGCCGGGGGATACCTTGCGGGCGACCAGCACGGTGATCGGGCTGAAGGAAAACTCCAACGGTGCCTCGGGCGTGGTTTGGGTCCGCAGCCAGGGCATCAACCAGCATGGGGTGACCGTGCTGGACTATGTCCGCTGGGTCATGGTCAAGAAGCGCGGCAGCGGTCCGGCCCCCGAGCCTGTGGTGCCGGACTTGGCCAAGGTGGTTGACCCTTCTGCGCTTGTCATCCCGCAAGGCCTTGATTTCACGCGCTATGACTTCACCCTGGCAGGCGAGCCGCACCGCTTTGCCGATTACGCGGTGGGCGAGGTCATTGACCATGTCGATGGCGTGACGGTGGAAGAGGCCGAGCATATGCTGGCCACCCGCCTCTGGCAGAACACCGCCAAGGTGCATTTCGACGCGACCCAGCGCCCGGATGGCAAAAGGCTGATCTATGGCGGCCATGTCATCAGCCTGGCGCGCGCCCTGTCCTTCAACGGGCTGGCCAATGCGCAGATGATCGTGGCGCTGAACGGCGGCGCCCATGCCAATCCCTGCTTTGCCGGCGACACCGTGCGCGCCTGGTCGCAGGTGCTGGACAAGGCCGAGACCAAGGCCCCCGGCGTCGGCGCCCTCCGTTTGCGGCTGGTCGCCACAAGGCATGGCACGCCGCCCTTCGATCTGCGCGACGGCGCGGGCAAGTACCATGCCGGGGTGCTTCTCGACCTCGATTACTGGGCGCTGATCCCGCTCTGACCGCGGCGCAGTTTTGTGATCACATAGCCGGATGCCTCTGGCCCGCACCGGCCAAGCTTGCGATTTGCCACCGCGGTGGTAGAGTCGCGGCGGCTGTATTTGCAGGCACCCGACGCAACCGCGCCCCAGATGGGTCAGAAAACCGCGGCGGCGCGCGCCTTGAGTCGGGGCCATGGTTGTGTGATCACGAATTTTCTTGCTGTGATCACAAAGCGCAAAATCTTGCGCCGTGAGCGCTGACAGGCTCGATTTTTCCCCACAAGGGGAGGTGACAGCGCGAATTTGGGCGCTATTGAAAGACCAAGCAGACTCTGCGCCGCAGCATCACGCAAGCCGCGCAGCGTGACAACGGAGAAAGGGCAGCGAAATGGCCGAAGGTACGGGGTCTTCCAAGCGGGTCGAGCGGCCCTTGTCGCCGCATATCCAGATCTATGACATGTTCCAGATCAACTCGGTGTCCTCGATCCTGACGCGGATCACCGGACATGCGTTGATGGCGGGGGCGATCCTCGGCACCTGGTGGCTGCTGGCCGCCGCGGTGTCGGACAGCTATTTCGATGTCGCCAATGCGGTCGTGACCTCGTGGTTCGGCAAGCTCGTCTTTCTCGGCTCGCTCTGGTCGGTCTGGTATCACTACCTCGCCGGGCTGCGGCACCTGTATTTCGATGCCGGCCACGGGCTGGAGATGAAGACGGCCGAGCGTCTGGGCTGGGCCTGTGTGATCGGGTCGGTCGTGCTGACCCTGCTGACCATCGTGATCGTGTGAGGGACACCATGCGCTATCTGACCGACCGCAAACGCGCCGTGGGCAAAGGGGCCTCGCACACCGGGACCGAGCATCACTGGTCGATGACCATCTCTGCCGTGGCGCTGGCCTTCCTGGTGCCGACCTGGCTTTACATCTTCGGCCATGCCCTCGGCGGCACGCGGGCCGAGGTTCTGGCGACCTTCGCCCGGCCTTTCCCGGCCATCCTGACCGCCATGGTCCTCGTCGTCTCGATGCGGCATTTCGCCAAGGGGTCCGAGATGATGCTGCAGGATTATTCCAAGGGTACGGCGCTGAAAGCCGGCATCATCTTCGTCCAATCGCTAGCCGCCGTGATCGCGACCACCGGGCTTTTCGCCCTGATCCGCATCGCGCTGTGAGGTTCCAATGAACGCTTATCCTTATGAAGTGCATGACTATGACGTGGTGGTCGTGGGCGCCGGCGGTGCTGGCCTGCGCGCCACACTCGGCATGGCCGAACAGGGCTTGCGCACCGCTTGCGTGACCAAGGTTTTCCCGACCCGCAGCCATACCGTGGCGGCCCAGGGCGGCATCGCGGCCAGCCTTGGCAACATGGGGCCGGACAGCTGGCAATGGCACATGTACGACACGGTGAAGGGCAGCGACTGGCTGGGCGACACCGATGCGATGGAATACCTCGCGCGGGAGGCGCCGAAGGCGGTTTACGAGCTGGAACATTACGGCGTCCCCTTCAGCCGCACCGAAGAGGGCAAGATCTACCAGCGCCCCTTCGGAGGCCATACCACCGAATATGGTGAAGGCCCGCCGGTGCAGCGCACCTGTGCCGCCGCCGACCGCACCGGCCACGCCATCCTGCACACGCTTTACGGCCAAAGCCTGAAGAACAACGCCGAGTTCTTCATCGAATATTTCGCCATCGACCTGATCATGACCGAGGGCCGCTGCACCGGAGTGGTGGCCTGGAAGCTGGATGACGGCACGATCCACGTCTTCAACGCCAAGATGACGGTTCTGGCGACCGGCGGCTATGGTCGGGCTTACTTCAGCGCGACTTCCGCCCATACCTGCACCGGCGACGGTGGCGGCATGGTGGCGCGGGCCGGTCTGCCCTTGCAGGACATGGAGTTCGTGCAGTTCCACCCGACCGGCATCTATGGCTCGGGCTGTCTGATCACCGAAGGCGCACGGGGCGAGGGCGGGTATCTGACAAACTCTGCCGGCGAACGCTTCATGGAGCGGTATGCGCCGCACTATAAGGACCTGGCCCCGCGGGATTATGTCTCGCGCTGCATGACCATGGAAATCCGCGAAGGCCGCGGCGTGGGCGAGCACAAGGACCATATCCACCTGCACCTGAACCACCTGCCGAAGGCGACGCTGGACCTGCGCCTGCCAGGGATCAGCGAAAGCGCCCGCATCTTCGCCGGGGTGGACCTGACCAAAGAGCCGATCCCGGTTCTGCCGACCGTCCACTACAACATGGGTGGCATCCCGACCAACTACTTCGGCGAGGTGCTGAACCCCACCGCCGACAACCCCGATGCGGTCTTTCCCGGCCTGATGGCGGTGGGCGAGGCTGGGTGTGCTTCTGTGCACGGGGCGAACCGGTTGGGGTCGAACTCGCTGATCGACCTCGTGGTCTTCGGCCGTGCCGCGGCCATCCGCGCCGGGCAGATCGTCGATCCGAAATCGGCGGCCCCGGCGCTGAACAAGCCCGAGATCGACAAGGCCCTGTCGCGCTTTGACGGCCTCCGCCATGCCAACGGGTCGGTGCCCACCGCCGAACTGCGGCTGGAGATGCAAAAGACCATGCAGGCCGATGCCGCCGTCTTCCGCACCGAAAAGACCCTGGCCGAGGGCGAAAAGAAGATGACCGCCATTGCCGCCAAGGTGGCCGACCTCAAGGTCACCGACCGCAGCATGGTCTGGAACTCCGACCTGATGGAGACGCTGGAGCTGACCAACCTGATGCCAAACGCGCTCGCCACGATCTATGGCGCCCATGCCCGCACCGAAAGCCGCGGCGCCCATGCGCATGAGGACTTCCCGACCCGCGACGACGTGAACTGGCGCAAGCACTCCTTGGCTTGGGTCGATGGCAACAAGGTCACGCTCGATTACCGCGCCGTCCACAAGGACCCGCTGACCACCGAGGCCGAGGGCGGCATCTCGCTGAAGAAGATCGCCCCGGCAGAGCGGAAGTTCTGATGGCAGGGGCGGGCGCATCCGGCGGTACTTTGGCGCGCAAGCTTGGCCTGAAGGCGGGCCAGGCGGCGGCCTTTGTGGCCCTGCCGGAGGCGCTGTCCGCCCTGGCCGATGCGGCTGCCTTCCGCCGGATCGAGACCACGCCCGACTGGCGCGCCTTGCCGGAAGGGGCGCGGGATGTGATCCATGTCTTCACGACCTCCGCCGACGATCTGACACGGGCCTTGCCGGTGCTGCAGGACCTGATCACGCCCGAAGGCATGATCTGGGTCAGCTTTCCGAAAAAGGCCGCCAAACTGCCCACCGACCTGAGCGAGGACGCCGTGCGCGCCATCGCCGGGCGGCAGGGGCTGGAGGCGGTCAAGGCCGCCAATGTCGATGCGGTCTGGTGGGGCCTGAAACTGGTGGTGCGGGCCGATGCCCGCGCGACCCATGTGAATGCAGGAGTGGCAGCATGACGCGTATCCTTTCGGTTCTGGCGGTTTTCTCGGTGGCGGGGCTGACGCTCGCAGCCTGCGATCCGCAGGTAGTGGTCGACAAGACCATCGCCCGCACCGCCGAGGCCGTAGTGGCCCCGGTCACCGGCGACGGGGTCGCACGCTGCGTGGTCGACAATGCCCAGCCGGTGGAGCTGGAGATTCTGGCCCGCGATGTCGGCGTCTCGGCCGGGACGCGGACCGTGGCGATCATCAAGGGCATTCTCGACCGGCCCAATACCCAGGCCTGTCTGCAACGCGCGGGCCTGCCCGCCCCCACGATCTGAGGGCTGACCGATGCGCGCGCGCCTCTCCCCGTGTCTGCTCGTGCTCCTGGCCGCCTGCGGCCCGGTGTCGCGCGCCGATGCCGAGCGCGACTGCATCGGCACCGCGCGCCTGACCCAGCATCCGCGCGGTGAGGTCGGCATCGGCTATGGCTCGGGCGGCCGCGGGCGCGCCTATCTCGACCTTGGCGTGTCGTCGAACTACATCATGGGACGTGACCCCGACCAGGTTTACGCCTCTTGTGTCTACCAGCGTTCGGGCCAGATGCCCTCGCGCCCCTTCACCGCGCTGCCCGAGTCGCGAACGTGATACCCTGACGCCTGCAAGACCGGAAAGACCCGAACCGCCCCGTGACAGAGACTCAAAGGTTGCCGTTTCAGAGATGAGATCAAGCGCCCCAGCACCCAAGGAATGGAACCTCGCATGAGACTGACCCTCGTTGCCCTGCCGCTGTTGCTGTTGCCGCTGAACGGATGCGTTGGCGCGCTCGTCGTCTATGGCGCGCAGAATGTGACCAAGGATGAACTGGCCAAGGTGATGGCCGAGGATCATCCCAAGGTCGACAGCGTCGCCGCGGCGGCCTGTGTGCAAAAGGCGATGAAGATGGGCGAGGTCGTGGGCTTTGGCAGTGCGGACTTCCGGCAGGGCATCTCGCCGGCCAACCGCGCCAAGGTCGAAGCCTATGCCGCCCGCCCCGAAGCCGCCGCCTGTATCGCCGCCCTGCCCGAAAAACCCAAAGGGTAGGGCAGATGCGGGGGGCGAGATGCCCCCGCCCGGCCCGCCCGATAGACCTGAAACGCCTGGCTGACACCAGAACCCACGATCCGAACGGAAGAGATATATCATGGTCCAGTTCACCCTGCCCAAGAACTCCAAGGTCCGCACCGGCAAGACCTGGCCGCGCCCCGATGCCAAGAACGTCCGCAAGTTCCAGATCTACCGCTGGAGCCCGGATGACGGCGAAAACCCGCGGGTCGATACCTATTTCCTCGACATGGACAAATGCGGCCCGATGGTTCTGGACGCGCTGATCAAGATCAAGAACGAGATCGACCCGACCCTGACCTTCCGCCGCTCCTGCCGCGAGGGGATCTGCGGGTCCTGCGCCATGAACATCGGCGGCATCAACACCCTTGCCTGCATCTATGGCCTGGACGAGGTGAAGGGCGATGTGAAGATCTATCCCTTGCCGCACATGCCGGTGGTCAAGGACCTGATCCCGGACCTGACGCATTTCTACGCCCAGCACGCCTCGATCATGCCCTGGCTCGAAACCAAGACCAATCGCCCGGCCAAGGAATGGCGCCAGTCGATCGAGGACCGTTCCAAGCTCGACGGGCTTTATGAATGCGTGATGTGCGCCTCGTGCAGCACCTCTTGCCCCTCCTACTGGTGGAACAGCGACAAGTACCTTGGCCCGGCCGCCCTGCTGCATGCTTACCGCTGGATCATCGACAGCCGGGATGAGGCGACGGGGGAACGTCTGGACGCGCTGGAAGACCCCTTCAAGCTTTACCGCTGCCACACGATCATGAACTGCACCAAGACCTGCCCGAAAGGCCTGAACCCGGCCAAGGCAATTGCCGAGATCAAGAAGATGATGGTCGAACGCGTGGTATGAAGAACAGCGTCAGCCCAGGTGACACGCCGGTCCGCGCCGAGGTTTCGTTCCTGACGCTGAACGATCTTCGGGCCTTGGCGGCGGTCTATTCGGGCAGCGCGCGCTATCTGTTCATCCACATCCCGAAGAATGCCGGGGTGTCGATGCGCAAGGCGCCGCAGCTGCGCTGGCGGATGGTGGGGGTCAACCGCTTTTTCCTGAAGGATGCCGCCTATCTGGACGCGCTTTTGCTGACCATGGGGGCGGCGGGCCAGCACAATGGCATCGCCCATGCCCGGCTGCGCGACGTCAAGCCCGTCATCGTGCGCCGACTGCAGCCCGTCGCGATCCTGCGCAACCCTTGGGCGCGGGTCGTCTCGCGCTTTCGTTTCGCGCAGCTGATCGAGGAGCAGGGCTCGCGTTATGCCTCGGTGCCGACCGCCAGTTTCGAGGCTTTTCTGGAGACGCGCCACGAAGACGGCGGGCGACCCTATTTCTGGCACCGCGCCGTGCGGGGCTGGTATCCGCAGCGCGATTACGTCGTGGACGGCGCGGGCCGGGTGGCCGCCGACCTTTTGCGGCAGGAACATATGGCCGAAGAGACCTCGGCCTATTTCGGGCTGTCAGAGCCGGTGCGCCCGCGCAACGTCACGCGGCGCGGCGAAGAGGTGGACTGGAAGGCCTTCTACACCCCCCGCACCATCCAGCTCGTCGCCGACTGGTATGCCGCCGATGTCGAGACCTTCGGCTTCGACTTCGACACCGCGGCCACGCGCAACTGCTGGGCGCAGCGCGACGGGGCCGGAACGCCCTGACGCCGCATGCACCGCCTTGCGGCCTAAAGCCGCCGCAGCTGGTCCTTGACCGCGGGAGAGAAGTCATCGAAGCCTTCGGTCGCCTCGTGCAACCCGTCGACGATGGCTTCGATCCGGGCGATCTCTTCCGCGTTGTGCGGCCGGCCCGACCGGGTCAGCCCGGCGATGGTGCGCGAATTGGCCGGCCCGAGGGCATAGGTCCAGCCATGGGTCAGCCCGAAAGAGACCGCCGCCGGGATCACACCTTCCGGATCGTTGTCAAGCAGGCTGCTCCAGATCACGCGGCCGGTATGGGTCAGGCCCCAATGCACGACCGGATCGGACAGCATATAGYCCTTGGTCGAATAATGTTCAGCCCATTCAGGCTTGTAGGTCTGATACATCAGCGACGGCGCCGTCAACCGAATGTGAATCGCCAAGGCAAAGCCTGTGTCGCACAATTGTCCGAGTTGGCTCAGATAGCTGGCGACTTCGCCGGCCTTTCCAAGGTCGTTTGCCAAGTGTTCACCTCTAGGATGCTTACTGTTGCGGAAAACACTTAAACCGGGCATTGGTTAACGTGAAGAAGCTAAGTTGTGTCCCAAGGAACGGCAACCTGTTTTAAAGTAGATGGCAATCTTACAGGCGATGCGAAACCAGATCGACCAGATCGCCCCTGCGGGTTTTTACGTGGCCTTGCGGGTCGGTTTCTCCTTTCCTGAAGAAGAACTCAATGCCCTGCCGCAGAACTGGGTCGAGTTTTACACAACTAACGGCCTCGTCGTTCATGATCCGGCGATGAAATGGGTCTATTCCAACACCGGCGTCGTCCGGATGGACGAGATCGTTCTGCCCGACCCGCATCAGGTTCGGGCGCGGGCGGCGGTCTTCGGCCTGTCGCATGGCGCGGTGATCTCGGTCATGGCGCCGTCGGACCGTGGGCGGCGCAGTTATGGCCTGTTCTTTCGCGGCGACCGGACCTTTGCCGAACAGGACCTGTCGGACCTTCTGGGCATCGTCAAGCGGCTGCATTCGGGCGCGACCGATGACCCGAGCCTCACCGCCGCCGAGATCGAGGCCCTGCAGATGCAGGCGGGCGGGTTGCGGCTGAAACAGATCGCGGGCGATCTGGGCATTTCGGAAAGCGCCGTGAAGGCGCGGTTGAACAATGCCAAGAAGAAACTCGGCGCCAAGACCCTGCCGCAGGCCCTGTCGATCGCCTCGGCCCGCCGCCTGATCTGAAGCGGCAATAAGGCAGGCTGCGTCCGCGGTGCCCTTATGGCGCCCAAATCCTCTCAAGGTAATTGATTGGTCATTACACACAACTTGGGGAAGTCTAAAACCAGTCCCACTGCACTTTCATTCCGCTTGAGGGACTCACATGGAAAATATTCGCTTCGACTTCTCGGACCTGCATCGTCATGGCCGTGCCTTTTACGAATTTCTGGCTCTGCGAAAGCAGGTCTTCGTCGACGAGCTGAAGTGGGATGTGCCCCACAATGACGCGGTCGAGATGGACCAATATGATACGCCGATGGCGCATTACTCGATCGTGCTGCGCGAGGGGCGGGTGATCGGCGGGGCGCGGGCCATGGCCACGACCGCGACCTGGGGCGAGCATACCTACATGCTGCGCGACGCCTATTCCGGCAAGCTCAAACATATCCCGCCGCATATCATGTCGGTGGACATCGCCTCGCCCAAGGTCTGGGAATGCACGCGGCTGGTGATCGCCAGCGACATTGCGACCCATGCCGAGCGGGCCGAGTGTCTGCGGCTGATCGTCGATGGTCTGGTCGACACGGTGCGCCCCTTCGGCTGCGAGGAGATGATCTGCCTCTCCTCGCTGCACCTGATGCGGGCCTTGCGCCAGATGGGCTATAGGGTCGACCGTCTGGGCGAGACCTACCGCAATGACGAGGATGGCCGCACCTATGGCGTCCTGCGGATGCCGGCGGACTATTCCAACGCGCGCAAGGGGGCGGTGCAACCCTCGGCCATGGTGCAGCGCCTCTCCGAAGCGCGCCTCTCTGATGGCCCCGCGCGGGTGAAGGTGCCGCTGGAGGCCGCGCTGAAACGCGGGCTGGAGGGGGTCGCCTGAGCGCTCGCCTTGGCAAGTCGATTGCCGGGCCGCCGGGTCATGGCTCTTGCAGTCATGGCCCGGATTTGTGCATCAAGATGGCAGCGAGTCAAAGGATGCCCGATGAAACCCGATGTTCCGGCCCATGCGGCCCCCCTGGACGGAGCCGCCCGCAAGGCGGTGGCTCCGGTGATCTGCTACCCGGTCGAGGGGTTGCCCGCGCCGGACCTCGAACCCTATCTCGCCGCCCGCGCCGGCTGGACCCGGGTGGCCGAGGTGCTGGTGCCGCCGCGCGAGGCCCTGTGCTTCGACGTGCCGGCCGGGCATTTCTTCCGCATCAGCAGCGTCGAGGGGCCGCAGGTCGGTGACCTCAACCTCTGGTCGGCGGCGGATGTGGCGGAGCGGTTCTTTTCCGGCAAGACAAGGGCGCTGCATGGCACGCATCTGTCGGCGGGCGACCGGCTCTGGTCGAACCTGCCTTACCTGCGCCCGATGGCGCTGATCACCGAGGATACGCTGGACTGGTACGGCTTTGATGCCTTCGGCGGCGGCGTGCATGACGTGATCGGCACGCGCTGCGACCCCTATACCCACAACCTTCTGGCGGGCGGCCAGTATCACCATTGCTGCCATTCCAACCTGACCCGCGCCTTCGCCGACCGGATGGGCCTGCCGCTGCATCTGGCGGAACTTGCGGTGCATGACGTGCTCAACGTCTTCATGTGCACCGGCTTCACCCGCGACACCGGCCAGTATTTCATGAAGGCCAGCCCGGTGCGCCCCGGCGACTACCTGGAGTTCTTCGCCGAGATCGACCTGATCGGCGGCCTCTCGGCCTGTCCGGGTGGCGATTGTTCCTCGGAACATTCCTCCGACACCGCCGCCTGCCACCCGCTGCTGGTCGAGGTCTTCAAGCCGCAAAAGGCACCGGCAGGCTGGCAGCCCCCCGGAGCCAACGGCTACGACCGTACCCACGGCCGCTGACCCTTTCATCGGTCCCCAAATATCCCCGGGTGCGAAGCAGTTTGCTGCGCAGCAGCGAAGAAACTGCGCAGCGGGGGTGGAACCCCGGGGTCGGGCCGGGGCGCGCCGTCTCAGGCCAGCGCCTCCCCCACCGTCACCGCCATCGGCGTGGTCGGGTGCCCGATCAGCTTCGACAGGGTCTTGCTGTCGTCAAACAGCGCCCCGCGCGAGGCCTGGTCGTCGCAATCGGCCAGCACCGCGGCAAAACCCGCCGGCAGGCCGAAGCTTTCGAGGATCTTGGCGTAATCGGCGGTCGGCAGCGAATGATAGGGAATGGTCTTGCCCGCCTTGGCCGAGACGACCTCGGCCATCTCCGCCATGGTGAAGGCCGTATCGCCGGCCAGTTCATAGACCTGACCGAGCTTGGTGGGGTCAAGCAGCACCGCCGCGATCGCCTCGGCGTAGTCCTTGCGGGCGGCGGCAGAGATGCGGCCCGTCCCCGAAGACCCGACCATCGCGCCATGCGCGACCGATCCGGCCAGCGACCCGGTGTAATTCTCGGTGTACCAGCCGTTGCGCAGCACGGTATGGGGCAGGCCGGAGGCTGCCAGATAGGCTTCCGTCGCCTTGTGATCCGAAGCGAGGATCATCGGATTCTCCGCGCCCTTCAGGATCGAGGTATAGACGACATGGCCGACCCCCGCCGCCTTGGCGGCATCGATCACCGCCTTGTGCTGCCCGGCGCGGTCGTCGAAATCACTGGACGAGATCAGCACCAGCGTGTCGATCCCCTGCAGCGCCGCCGCCATGACCTCGGGCTTCTTGTAGTCGAAGGCGCGGGCCTCGACGCCCAGATCGGCGGCCTTGGCGGGGTCGCGCACCAGGGCAATCGTGTCGCCGCCCCGGGCTTTCACGGCGGCAATCGCAAGGCGGCCCAGATGGCCGGTGGCACCGGTGATGGCAGTGGTCATGATGATCTCCTTCATGTTGACGGGGGCAGATTACGCCGGTACTAACGAAAAGGAAGAACCCACATTTTGGTTAGTATACTGCAATGGCGCACACTGAACTCTCCGCAGCTGCACGCAATCTGATGAAGGGCAATGTCCTTGCCGCCGACTGCCCCTCGCGGCTGATCCTGCAGCATGTCACCTCGCGCTGGGGGGCGCTGGTGCTGATCGCCCTGGCCGAGGGCACGCTGCGCTTTGCGCAACTGCGGCGGCGGGTGGACGGGATCAGCGAAAGGATGCTGGCCCAGACGCTGCAGGTGCTCGAATCCGACCATCTGGTCCTGCGCGAGGCGCGCGACGTGGTCCCGCCGCATGTCGACTACACGCTGACGCTTCTGGGGGCCGAGGTCGCGACACGGGTCCTCGACCTCTCCGCCTGGATCGAGGACAACCTGCCGGCGCTGGTCGGTCAGCCGGCCTGAGGCACCTCTGGCGGGCCGAAGCGCGCCAGCATCCGCTCGCGGATCTGGTTGCGCGCCTGCCGATAGGCCGAAAGCTTGGCCTCGCGCTGGTCGCCCAGACCGGTCGGGTCGAGGATCGGCCAATATTCGACGTCGATGTGGTAATGCGGCGTCAGGTCCAGCGCCATCCGCTGGCTGGCCGGCGACAGGGCGATGATCAGGTCATATTGCCCCAGATCGTCGCCCCATTGCTGCATCTCCTCGAACGAGCGCGAGCGGTGCCGGGCCAGCTCCACCCCGATCTCCTGGCAGACGGCGATCGAGAAGCCGTCGATCTCCATGTCGTTCTTCACCCCGGCCGACTGGACATAGATCTTCTGGCCGTAAAGCTTCTTCATGATCCCCTCGGCCATGGGCGAGCGCACGGCGTTATGGTCGCAGCAGAACAGCACGGCAGAGGGGAGCTTGCCCATGCATCAGCCCCAGTGCAACACGCAGATGAGGGTGAACAGCCGCCGGGCCGTGGCGCCATCGACCAGGGCCTTGCCCTCCAGCCGTTCCTGCAGCACGCGGGCCCCCTCGTTGTGGATGCCGCGCCGCGCCATGTCGATCGCCTCGATCTGGCTCGGGGGCAGGCGTTTGACCGCCTCGAAATAGCTTTCGCAGATCTGGAAATAATCCTTCACCACCTGGCGGAAGGGCCCCATCGACAGGTGGAACTCCGCCACCGGGCGGCCCGGCTCGTCGGCCACGCCAAAGACCAGCCGCCCGTCGCGGATGCCAAGGCCCAGCCGGTAGGGGCCGGGAAACTCCGCCGCGCGCGGGATCGAGAAGGAATTGTCCTCCAGAAGGTCGAAGATCGCGACCTTGCGCTCCTGATCGACCTCGGCGGTCGGCGGGGTCAGGCCCTTGTCGTCGATCTCGATCGCACAGAGACGGTTGGTCATCTTTGCCCCCCATTCAAGGCATCCAGACGGGCGCGCACCGAAAGCCCGTGCGCCTCAAGACTTTCCGAAATGGCCAGCCGTTCGGCGGCAGGCCCGATGGCGGCCAGCGCCTCGGGTGTCATCTTCGCCATGGTGGTGCGCTTGACGAAATCCATCACCGACAACCCGCTGGAAAACCGCGCCGACCGTGCCGTGGGCAGCACATGGTTCGGGCCCCCAACGTAATCGCCGATCGCTTCCGGAGTCCATGCCCCAAGGAAGATCGCTCCCGCATGGGTGATCCTGGTGGCGAGGGCCTCGGGGTCGGCCACGCAAAGTTCCAGATGCTCGGGCGCCACCCGGTTCGACAGCGCCGCCGCCTCGTCGAGGTTACGCACCGTGATCACCGCCCCATTCTGCGCCCAGGAGGCGCCGGCGATCGCCCGCCGTTCCAGGGTCTCCAGCCGCTTGTCGACCGCCGCCGCCACCGCCCGACCAAAACCCGCATCATCGGTGATCAGGATCGCCTGCGCGCTCTCGTCATGCTCGGCCTGGGACAGCAGGTCCAGCGCCAGCCAATCGGGGTTGTTGGCACCATCGGCGATCACCAGAATCTCCGAAGGCCCGGCGATCATGTCGATGCCGACCCTCCCAAAGACCCGCCGCTTGGCCGCCGCCACATAGGCATTGCCCGGCCCGGTGATCTTGTCGACCGGGGCAATCGTCTCGGTCCCATAGGCCAAAGCCGCGATCGCCTGCGCCCCGCCGATCCGGTAGACGACATCGACCCCGGCAATCTGCGCCGCCAGCAGGACCAGCGGATTGACCACCCCGCCCGGCGTCGGACAAGCGATCACCAGCCGCTCCACCCCCGCCACCTTGGCCGGAATGGCGTTCATCAGCACCGAGGAGGGGTAAGAGGCCAGCCCCCCCGGCACGTAAAGCCCGGCGGCCGTTACCGGCGTCCAGCGCCAGCCCAGCCGCGCCCCCGCCGCATCGGTCCAGGAGGCATCCTGCGGCGTCTGCCTTTCGTGATAGGCCCGGATCCGCGCCGCCGCGAGCTCCAGCGCCGACCGGTCCGCCTCCGAGACCTTGGCGCATTCCGCGGCCATCTCCTCGGCCGAAAAGGCCAGCGTTCCGGCCGTCAGCTCCAGCCGGTCGAACCGCGCCGTCAGCTCCAGCAAGGCCGCATCACCACGGGCCCTAACATCCGCGATGATCCCCGCCACCGCCAGATCGACATCCTCGGCCTCTTCCCGCTTCATCCCCAGAAGCGCCGCAAAGCGGCTTTCGAAATCATCATCCTGGGTCGAGAAGAACATCGGCATGGCACACCCTTTCGCTTGGGGCCTCCATACCCGCCCCCCCAAGTTCAGGCAAGCCAAAGCCCCTTTGCTCTTTGCCCAAATACTCCCGCCGGAGGCAAAAGCCCGAGCCGGTTGGCCGCAGGCCAGAGGCGAGAAAAAAGGAATGCGCCGCAGGCGCGCCTTTTCTTAAGCCGCAACGCCGAAATGGGAAAAGCGGTAAGGCGAGACGCCATATTTTTTCCGGAAGCTCTTGGAGAAATGCGAGGCCGAGGCGAAACCGCAGGCCACCGCCACCTCGGTCACCTTCATGTCGGTCTCCGCCAGCAAGGCCCGCCCGCGCGCCAGCCGCAGATCGTTCATGTAGCGGACGGGGGTGATGCCAAGATGGGCCGAAAACAGCCGCTCGATCTGGCGGCGCGACAGGCTCAGATGGGCGGCGCAGGCGTCGAGGTCGAAGTCCTCCTCGATCCGCGCCTCAAGGAAGGCCGCGGCCTGCAAGAGCTTCTCGTGCCGCGTGCCCAAGCGCGCGGCGAGCGAGGTGGTCTGCTGGTCGGCCTCATCCCTCCGCTGGGTCAGAAGGCACATGTTCATGACCTCTTGCCCGAGCGCCGCGCCATGGCGGTCGGCGATCAGCTTCAGCATCAGGTCGGCCGCGGCCACGCCACCGGCGCAGGTCATCACCCGGTCGTCGATGCAGAAGACCTGACGCGCCGGCGCCATGTCGGGGTGAAGCTCGGCAAAACCCGGGATATTGTCCCAGTGCAGGGTGAACTTGCGCCCCTTCAAAATCCCCGCCGTCGCCAGCGCATAGGCCCCGGTGCAAAGCCCCCCCACGACCCGCCCGCGCCGCCAGAGCCCGCGCAGCCAATCGCCCAGCGCCGCCGTGGCC
Organism: Rhodobacter sp. P1_C2; assembly: GCF_056406375.1. NCBI lineage: Bacteria > Pseudomonadati > Pseudomonadota > Alphaproteobacteria > Rhodobacterales > Rhodobacter > Rhodobacter sp. P1_C2. Next base: position 199,990 of record NZ_JBFUAG010000009.1, on the reverse strand, counting down.
TTGCCCTCGGGCTCCACCCCCGAGACGACCAGAACGATGCCATCGGGCTGCGCCTCGGGCCAGGCGCCCTCGACCATGACCGGCACGCCATTCGAACAGGCCACCGGCGCGCCATCATCCGACAGGACCTGCCAGCGGAACAGAACCTGACCGGTCAGCTGGTTGGCCATCCGCAGAGGCTCGATCGCCGAGGAGAAGGCCAGCATGGTGAACTTGGGCAGAAGCACGAAGGTGACATTCTGCGCCCGGGCACCCGAGGCCACGCTGACATGGGCCACGCCCCGCGAGACAAATTTGACCGTGTCGTTCATGGAGGCTCCTTTCAGCGCAATGTAACAGAAGCCGCACCGCCCCGCATCTGGGCAAATGTGCAGGGCAGATTTCCGGTTTTGCAGGGCTGGAAAGCGGTGAAACCCGGTTGTGGGCGTTAAACCACGCAATATCAGTTAATTCTATCGAGATTACGTCTTTAGATTGACAGAACCACGCCATGTCGGGAATCTGCCGCCCGACAGCAGGGAGACTCGCGTTTCATGAGCTTTGGCGACATCAATTTTCTCTTTTCCCTTTCCGGCCTCGCCGTCGGCATCATCGTGGGCCTGACCGGCGTGGGGGGCGGGTCGCTGATGACGCCGCTGCTGGTTCTGCTGTTCGGCATCCATCCGGCCACGGCGGTCGGCACCGACCTGCTCTATGCGGCGGCGACCAAGACGGTCGGCACGGCGGTGCATGGCCGCAACAAATCGGTCGACTGGCGGATCGTGCGGCGGCTCGCGACAGGCTCGGTCCCGGCGACGCTGGCGACCTTTGCCGTCATGCAGGCTTTCGCGATCCATACCAGCAAGGGCGGGGTTCTGGCTGTCATGCTGGGGGCGGTGCTTCTGGTGACGGCGGCGACGCTGCTGTTCCGCGCGCAGATCGTGAGCTACCTTGCCGCAAGGATCACGACCACAAATGAGGGGCTGGTGGCCGCCCTGACCATCGTGACCGGCGTGGTGCTGGGCGTGCTCGTCACGACGACCTCGGTCGGGGCAGGGGCCATCGGGGTGACCGCGCTTCTGGTGCTCTATCCGCGCCTGCCGACCCTGCGCATCGTCGGCTCCGATATCGCCCATGCGGTGCCGCTGACGCTGATTTCAGGCCTTGGCCACTGGTACATGGGCGATGTCGACTGGATGCTGCTGGTGACGCTGCTTCTGGGCTCGATCCCGGGCATCATCATCGGCTCGATGCTGGCGCCGCGTCTGCCGGAACGCGCGCTGCGCACGCTTCTGGCGCTGATCCTGGTTCTGGTCAGCGCCAAGCTGATCGGCCTGTTCTGAACGCTATCCCCTTGAAACCAAACGGCCGCAGAGCGATCTGCGGCCGTTGTCGTTTCAGGTCCGCACCCCGGCAAAGCGGGTCTGCCAATCGACGCGCTCCTCGTCGGTGATCTTGCGGAACAGGTTTTCCGGCACGGCGAAGGGGGTCCCCGGTGCCAAGGCGCGGATCGCGGAGGACACGTCGCTGGGCCAGGTCCAGTCGGTGCAGCCCAGCGCCGTCATCATCGTGGCCGAGGCGTCGGGGATGAAGGGCTGCGACAGGATCGCATAGATGCGGATCAGGTTGATGGCGAGGCGGATCATCGCCTGCGCCTTTTCCGGGTCGGTCTTGACCACGGTCCAGGGCGCTGCCGATTGCAGATATTCGTTGCCCACCACCCAGATGCCGCGCAGTTCGGCAGCGGCCTTGCGGACCTCCATCGCCTCCATCAGCGTCTCGTATTCGCGGATGCGGGCGCCGAGATCGGCGATCAGCGCCGTCTCCTGCGGGCCGAAGTCGCCCCCCGCCGGGATCGTCTCGCCGAACTTCGATTTGGCGAATTTGGTCACCCGGCTGACGAGGTTGCCCAGAACATCGGCGAGGTCCTTGTTGACCGAGGCCTGGAAGTTCTCCCAGGTGAACTCCGCATCCGAGGATTCCGGGGCGTGCGAAAGCAGCCACCAGCGCCAGTAATCCGACGGCAGGATCGACAGGGCCTGATCCATGAAGACCCCGCGTCCGCGCGAGGTGGAGAATTGGCCGCCGTCATAATTCAGGTAATTGAAGGACTTGAGGTAATCGACCAGCTTCCACGGCTCGCCCGAGCCGAGGATCGTGGCGGGGAAGGACAGGGTGTGGAAGGGCACGTTGTCCTTGCCCATGAACTGGTAATAGGTCACGTCATGCGCGCCCTTGTCGGTGCGCCACCAGCGCTCCCAGGCCGCGTCGTCCAGACCCTTGGCATCGGCCCATTCGGCGGTGCCGGCGATATATTCGATCGGGGCATCGAACCAGACGTAGAAGACCTTGCCCTCCATCCCCGGCCAGGGCTGATCGCCCTTCTTGACCGGAATCCCCCAGTAAAGATCGCGGGTGATGCCGCGGTCCTGCAGGCCGTCGCCATCGTTCAGCCATTTCTTGGCGATGGAGGTGGTCAGGATCGGCCAGTCGGTCTTGCTGTCGATCCAGGCCTCCAGCTTGTCGCGGAGGGTGCGCTGCATGAGGTACAGGTGCTTGGTTTCCCGCACCTCAAGGTTGGTCGAACCCGAGATCGTCGAGTGCGGGTTGATCAGGTCGGTCGGGTCCAGCTGCTTGGTGCAGTTGTCGCATTGGTCGCCGCGCGCCGAAGGATAGCCGCAGTTCGGGCAGGTGCCCTCGATATAGCGGTCAGGCAGGAAGCGGCCGTCATCCACCGAATAGACCTGCTTTTCCGAGACTTCGCGGATCAGGCCCTGGGCATCCAGAACACCGGCGAAATGCTGGGTCAGCTTGTGATTGCGCTGGCTGGAGGAGCGGCCGAAATGGTCGAAGGACAGCCGGAAGCCCTTGGCGATCTCGGCCTGGACCTCGTGCATCTCGGCGCAATAGGCCTCGACCGGCTTGCCGGCCTTGGCGGCGGCAAGTTCCGCCGGGGTGCCGTGTTCGTCGGTGGCACAGATGAACATGACCTCATGGCCCCGCGCGCGCATGTAGCGGGCGAAAAGGTCGGCGGGCAGCTGGCTTCCGACCAGGTTGCCCAGATGCTTGATCCCGTTGATATAGGGAATGGCAGAAGTGATGAGAATCCGAGCCATGGCGCGCCCCTTGAACCGTTCGCGCCCATTTAACGCGGGCCGCGGCGAAGGGCCAGAGCTAAGGCTAGCCGGCGGTATAGCCGCCATCAACAAGGTGATAACTGCCCGAAATGAAGCTCGCCTGATCCGACAGCAGGAACAGGACCAGATTGGCCACCTCCTGCGCGGTGCCGAGCCGCCCGATCGGGTGCAGCGCCACCAGACCCTGCCGCGCCTCGGCCGGAAGGCCCGACAGCAGCGGCGTGTCGATGAAGGCGGGACCCACGGCATTGGTGCGGATGCCCTTGCCGGTATATTCCAGCGCGGCGGTTTGGGTCAGGCCGAGAAGCGCATGTTTGGCCGCCACATAGGCCGAAGCCCCGGCAAAGCCGACGCTGCCGAGGATCGAGGCCATGTTGACGATGGCGCCGCCGCCGGTCTTCAGCATCTCGGGGATGGCAAAGCGCATGCCGTAGAAGACGGCGTTGAGGTTCACGTCGATCACCTGTTTCCAGCCCTCCAGCGGGTAGTCGCCCAGCGGCACCTGCGGCCCGCCGATGCCCGCATTGTTGACCAGAAGCGACAGCGCGCCGCCCTTTTCGACGGCAAGTGCCACCAGCGCTTGCACCACTTCGGGGTCGGACACATCGCCCCCCGCCGCATGGGCCTGCCCGCCCGCCGCGATGATCCGGGCCGCCACGGCATTGGCATGGTCAAGGTTCAGATCGGCAACCACGACCCGCGCCCCCGCCGCGGCTAGGCTGAGCGCGATGGAGGCGCCGATGCCCGAACCCGCGCCGGTCACAAGGGCGGTCAATCCGGTGAAGCTGATCTGCATGGCGCTCTCCTCTTTCTGAACTCTGCCGCGACCCTGCCACGCGACGGCGGGTCCCGCCTTGATGCAGGTCACGCCGCCTGCCCGGGCGATGCTTGCGAGGGGAGGCGGGTGCTGCTACTCTCATTACATTCAGAAGTTGATTTTTATCCTGTTTTTTGGAGCTTGCGATGACATCTTCCCTTGATGCCTCGGTCCGCAAGGAATTGGCCGAGGCCGACCGCGCCCTGACCACGCTGGAAGGCGAGCTGAAGAAGATCGCCGGCAAGGCGCCGGTCAGCGTGAACCCGGAAAAGGCCCATGCCGCCGCGGTCAAGGTCCACAACTGGCTCAAACGTCACGCGCCGATCTGCAAACTGTCGGGGACCGCCGCCGCTGAGACGCTGGAGCCGGAGTTGCAGGCCGGGCTGATCTGGCTGGACGATGTGGTGACGGCCTTGCTGGCGCTGCAGGCGGCGCTGCGCAAGGCGTCGAAGGTCGCCGAGATGGACTTTGCCAAGGACCCCGATGGCGTGATCAAGGCCACGAAGACGGTCGCCAAGGATGTCGGCGCGCCGCCCTGGATTCCGACCACGCTGGCGAGGATCGAGAAGGAAAGCAAACCCGACACCTCGAAGAAAGAGCGCACCGAGGCCCTGGTCAAGATGATGAAGAAGGGCGAGGAGATCGGCGGCATCACCGGCACCTCGATCTCCGGTCTGGCGCTGCTGCTGATCCTTCACATGATCTGGAAGATGCTGACGCAGAAATCGGCGAAGAAGCCGAAGATCTAGCCGGGGAGCCTAGCCCGTCGTCATCCGCCGGATCGTGCCGTCACGCTTCAGCCCGCGGCGGAGCGCGCCTGCCACATGCACGACAAGCACCGCCATCAATAGCTTGGTCAGGACCGAATGGACCAGAAGGCCCGCGTTCTCCCAGGCCTCCGACACCGGGGCGATCGGCGGGATCACCCAGCGGTCGGCGAAAAGGATGTCAAGCCCGGTGGCCGAGGCATAGGCCCAGCCCGACAGCGGAATGGCGACCAGAAGAAGGTAGGTCAGGTGATGCACGGCCTTTGCCGCCCGCGTCTCCCAGGCCTTTGGCGGGCCCAGCGGGGCAGGGGGCGGGCTGATCCGGTGCCAGACCAGCCGCAGCGCCACCAGCAGCAGCGCCGTCAGCCCCATGGTCTTGTGCAGCCCGTAAAGCCAGAGGTTGGCAAGGCCGGGCTGGATGCTGGCGAGCCTTGTGCCGAGGACGAGCAGCGCCAGGATCAGCACCGCCATCGCCCAGTGGATCAATCGGCTGATCAGGCCGAAATGGGTGGCATCGTTGCGCAGCATCTCAATTCGCTTTTTCGATCCGGGCCAGGATGTTCAGCCGGACCTGATCGCCCACCATGTCGCGCCAGCCCTGCGCACCAAAGGCGCTGCGGGCGACGGCGCCGGTCAGGCGGATGGTCAGATGGCTCAGATCGCCGGCCACGGTGCCTTGCTGGCGGTAGATCTCGGCGTGAAAGCTCGCGGGCTGGGTGACGCCGCGGATGGTGATATTGCCACTGACCGTGGCGCCCTCGGCCTCGGCCTTCACCCCGGTCGAGACGAAGGAAATCTCGGGAAACTCTGCCGTATCAAGCACTTTCGGCCCGCGCATCGCCTGGGTGGCAAAGGGAAAGCTGGCCTCTGCCCCGGCGGCGTTCAGCGTGACCTTGACCTTGGAGGCCGCGACATTGGCGAAATCCAAGGTCAGGTCGGCCTTGGCCACTGGCATGGTGCCGCTGATCTTGTCGGGGCCGAAATCGGTCTCGAAACCGACCGAGGAGAGTTCGGGCTGCAGATGATAGGCCGCCGGCGCGGCGCTGGCGCCTTCTGCCAGCATGGGGGCCGCGAGGAGCAGAAAGAGTTTTGCAATCAGGCGCATGGCGTCTCCTTTTGCGGAGCCTAGCACGGATCGGCCGGTCTTTCCTTCACTAAGCAGTGTGGTCGGGCAGAACCGAGGCCTCCAGACGCGCCTCATGGCCTTCGGCCAGATCCTCCATCAGATCGGGCGCTTCGCGGCGCAGATGGAAGGCGGCTTCGGGGGCCATGCGGGCGCGCAGACGGCGCAGCACCCAGGCACTGCGCCTGGAGATGAGGGTGGTGCCGCTGGGGGCCGCCGCCATGTGCCAGCGGCTTTCCACCCCCTGCGCGCCGCCCTGTTCGGGGGTGAGAAGCAGCCCCAGGGGCGGCAGGCGCCCGGCATGGCGGGCGGCCTCGGCCCCGGTCTCGGCGGCCAGATGCAGGCGGCGCACCGGGGTCAGGCCGGGGGGCACCGTCAGATCGGTCAGCACCAGGGGGGCGGCGCCCGAGCGCAGGGCCTCCTCCATCGACCAGAGCAGATCCTCGGGCCGGCGCGCCCGGGCAAAGATGATCCGCCCGGGGTCGGCCAGTTCGGCCAGACCCGCAGGATAAAGCCGCTCGGGCAGCCAGCCCGGGCCGATCCAGATCACCGGCCCCTGGCTTTCGCCGAGGATCAGCGCCGCCAGCGCCGTGCGCGCCGGGCCGCAGATCTCATGCACCCGTCCCCGCGCCAGCCCGAGGCCGAAGTCGCGCCAAAGCGCGCCGGGCAAAGCCTGCACGGGCCAGGGCTGGCGCCCTTCCGGGGTATGGAGAATCGGCAAGGCCATGCCAAAGTCTAGGATGTTCGCGCAATGTTCTCAATCCCATCGGCTTTCCTTCCGCCGCCGCAGGCCCTAGCGTGGGGCGCAGGCGGATGGGGCAGAGGCAGGCGATGCAGCAGATCGATTTGGGACGGACCGGGATCAAAGTGTCCGAAATTTGCCTTGGCACCATGACCTGGGGCAGCCAGAACACCCTGGCTGAGGGCCATGAACAGATGGATCTGGCGCTGGAACGCGGGGTGAATTTCTGGGACACGGCCGAGATGTATCCGGTCAACCCGGTCGCCCGGGAAACCGTGGGCCGCACCGAAGAGATCATCGGCGCTTGGTTCGCCGCCCGTGGCCGGCGGGCGGATGTGGTGCTGGCCACAAAGGTCAGCGGCGCGGGTCAGGCGGCGGTGCGCGACGGCGCGCCCCTCAGCGCGGCCACGATGCGCCAGGCGGTGGAGGCCAGCCTGAAACGCCTGCGCACCGACCATATCGACCTTTACCAACTGCATTGGCCGAACCGCCAGCACTATCACTTTCGCAACACCTGGCGCTTTGACCCCCGCAAGGGCGACCGCGTGAAGATCGAAGCGCATATGCTGGAAATCCTTGAGCTTTCGGCGCAGCTGATCGCCGAGGGCAAGATCCGCCACATTGCACTTTCCAATGATACGGTCTGGGGGGCGGCCAAGTGGCTCTCGCTCGCCGACACGCACGGATTGCCGCGGATGGCGACGGTGCAGAACGAATATTCGCTGCTCTGCCGCCAGTTCGACACCGACTGGGCCGAGTTTTCGGTGCTGGAGGAGATGCCGCTTCTGGCCTTCTCGCCGCTCGCCTGCGGGATCCTCTCGGGCAAGTATCAGGGCGATGTGACCCCGGCAGGCTCGCGCCGGTCGCTGAATGCGCAGTTGAGCGGGCGGATCACGCCACGGCTTTTCCCGGCGGTGGAGGCCTATCTGGACATCGCCCGGCGCCACGGGCTCGACTCCTGCCAGATGGCGCTGGCCTTCTGCCGCAGCCGGCCCTTCCCGACGATCCCGATCGTCGGGGCCACCAGCACGGCGCAGCTGGCCAACAACCTGACGCAGATCACCCTTTCGCCCGAGGTGCTGGCCGAGATTTCGACCGCCCACCGCGCCCATCCGCAACCCTATTGACCGTGACCGACGCCAAGCCCCCTCCAGAGCCGAAATCGAGAACATGATGCGCCTCTTGGCCCGAATTTGCGTTCTTCTGACCCTGCTGGCCGCCTGCCAGATGCAGCTGCCGCAGAAGGAGGCGCCGAAGTCCGCTGCCCCCGCCGCAACGGGCGAGGCGGTCACCCCCCTTGTGGGCGAGGCGATTGCGGTCACCCCCCTCGACGGGCCGGCACCCGCCACAGCCGCCCCGGGCAAGCCCGCGGCGAGTGCCGTGACCGTCGAGGTGCCCGACAAGACCACCCCGCGCCCCAAACCGCGGCCTTCGGACAGTACCGCAACGGCCGCCGCAAGCCAGTCCCAGACCCCGACCCAGACCCCCGCGCCTGAAGCCGCGCCGAAACCCGTTCCCCCCGAACAGGCGCTGTGCGAGAAGGCGGGCGGGCAATGGGCGGAGATGCCGGGCTCCAGCGGGCGGATCTGCGTCCACCGCACGCGGGATGGCGGCAAGGCCTGCCGCTCCAAACGCGATTGTCAGGGCGAATGCCTTGCCCGTTCGGGCAGCTGTTCGCCCATCACCCCCCTGGTCGGCTGCAATGACATCCTGCAGGCCGACGGAACCGAGGTTACCCTGTGCCTGCAATGAAACGCCTTCTGCCCCTCGCCCTGCTTCTGGCCGCCTGCGCGCCCAAACCCGTGGTGGAGCCGGTCTACCGCGACACCTCGCGCCAGGTCTATTCGATCGCGGGCTTCGCGCCGGGGCGGATTGCGGGCCACTGGAACCAGGTCGCGGGCTTTGGCACCGCCTGCAGCGGCGGCTCGATGGAGATCGGCGCCCAGACGACCTATGCGCTTTGCCTGCCCTCGGGCGTGAAAAGCGGCGCGGGGCCGATGCAGGCCGCGGTGCCGGGGCGGTTCGATCTGCCCGGGGTCGGGCCCTTCTGGGTGCTGTGGGTCGATGGCGACAACCGGACCATGGTGGTCGGGCAACCCGCGGGCAAGTTCGGCATGATCCTGAACCGCGACGCCCATCTGCCGCCCGACCGGCTGAAGGCCGCCCGGGATATCCTGGAGTTCAACGGCTATGACGTCAAAAACCTGAGGGTTTACTGAGGGTCACACCGCAAAGCCGCGCAGCGCCTCGGCGGTGTGGCGGGCCGAATGCCCGGCCTCGCGCACCAGCCAGTCGAAATGGCGCGACACTTCGATCACCTTGGCGGGGTCGGAAAACACCAGATATTGCCGCCCGAGGTAGACCACCGCCCGTTCGGTGCCAAAGATGGTGACCGGCGCCGAAAACACCCGCCGCGCGTCGAAAAGGTACAGCCGCAGGGTCGGGTAAAGCATCTCGGTCAGGCTGGCGAGTTCATCCATCTGGGCTTGCCGCAGGGCGCGCGGCAGGCCCGACCAATAGCCGGTGCCCGCCGCAAAGCCGATCAGCTCGTGCCGGGGCAGGGCGATTTCGAAATCGGAATGGGCGGATTTGAGCCAGACCCTCTGCGCCTCGAAGATCTCGATGGCGGCGGCGGCATCGCGGCCGAGCGCGGTCTCATATTCCCATTCGACCACGGCGCGGGTTTTCAGGATATCGGGCAGCGTGGCCGGCACATGGCGGATCTTGGTGCCGGCAGCGGCGCGGTGCCAGGAGAAGATCATGTCATCGAAGAGGGCGCGCGGCGCGGGGACCAGGGTCACCGCCTCTTCGGCGAGGCGGTCGGGCGGGGTGGGACGGTCGGTCAGGCCCAGCAGCCAGTCGGTCGAAACCCCCAGCGTCACCGCGCAATCGGCGGCGGCCTGGGCATTGGGCAGGCGCGTGCCCGGCGCCAGCAGGGCCGAGATCGTCGAACGGTCGAGCCCCGCCTGCCGCGCCAGCGCCGATTGGCTGATCCCGGCCTCGGCCATCGCCTGGGCCAGGCGGCTGCGGAACAGCGTGGCGCGGTCACGTCTGTCGATCATATCGGGCATTTGGTGATTTCCCAAAACAATGTTGACGTTTTCTTGCGTATTCTCTGAATTCCGAACAGGTCTGGCAAGTGCTAACCTCCAAGGCACAATCGGAGAAGCAAATGCCCGCCAGCAAAAGAGAAATTGAGTGGCCGACCCTGATCCTGCTGGCATTGACCTACATCTTCTGGGGCCTGGGCACCGCGCTTTGGGGGCAGAGCATGGTTCTGTCGGTCCTGCTCGCCGGTGTGGCGATTGCGCAATTCTCCTCGCTGCAGCACGAGGCGCTGCATGACCATCCCTTCCGCCAGCCGCTGTTGAACGAGGCGCTGGTCTTTCCCGCGCTTGCGGTGCTGGTGCCTTATCGTCGTTTCCGCGCGACCCATCTGCAGCACCACCATGACCCCGATCTGACCGACCCCTACGACGACCCGGAATCGAACTATTGCGACCCGGCGGTCTGGGCGCGGCTGCCCGTTCCCCTGCGGCTGATCCTGCGCGCCAACAACACGCTTCTGGGCCGTGTGCTTCTGGGACCGGTGATCGGCATCTGGATCTTCGTGGCCAAGGATATCGCCCTGATCTGGCGCGGCGACCGTGCGGTCATCGGGGCCTGGATGCTCAACCTTCTGGGGCTGCTGCCGGTGGCCCTGTGGCTGCATTGGGTCGCCATGCCGGTCTGGGCCTATGGGATCGCGCTTTACACAGGCTTTGCCCTGCTCAAGATCCGCACCTTCCTTGAACATCGCGCCCATGCCGCCTGCCGCGCCCGCACCGTGATCGTCGAGGATCGCGGGCCGCTTGCCCTGTTGTTTCTCAACAACAATCTGCATGTCGTCCATCACATGCACCCCCAGGTTTCCTGGTACAAGCTGCCGGCGCTTTATGCCGCGCGCCGGGCGCATTACCTGCGGCGCAACGAGTCTTACGTCTATGCCAGCTATGGCGAGGTGATCCGCCGCTACCTGCTGCGCGCCAAGGACCCGGTGCCGCATCCCCTGTGGTCCGCCGCGCCGGAAATCGTGCAGGATCAGGATTTACTGTGCGAGGACCGGGTGGCATAGAGATGCCATGCATCCTTTCCTGCCGATCACCCTGCTTGCGGCTGCCCTGCAGACCGCCAGATTCTCGCTGCAAAAACAGCTGAAGGTTCTGGGTCTTTCGACCTTTTCGGCCACGGCGGCGCGGTTCGTGACCGCCTCGCCGCTGGCCATTCTGGTGACCGCAGGGCTGATGCTCTGGCGCGGCTATGGCTGGCCGGATCTGGCGCCGGGCTTCTGGCTGTGGGCGCTGGCCGGGGGGGCTGCGCAGATCGCCGCGACCTTCTGCACCGTCTCGCTTTTCGCGCAGCGCAGTTTTGCGGTGGGGATCGCGTTTACCAAGACCGAGGTCCTGCAGGTCGCCCTCTTCTCGGCCGTCTTTCTGGGCGAGACGGTGTCGCCCTCGGGCCTTGCCGCCATCCTGCTGGGTCTGGTCGGCGTCCTGATCCTGACCCGGCCCAAGGGCGGCTGGAAGGGCGATTTCCTCAACCGGGCCACGCTGCTAGGTCTGGTGGCGGGCGGGCTTTTCGGGGTGGCTTCGGTCGCCTACCGGGCGGCGACGCTGGCCGTCGGGCGCGAGGATGCCTTCTTTCGCGCGGTCTTTGCGCTGGCGGTGGTCACGACCCTGCAGGTGGTGATCCTGTCGCCCTGGCTGATCCTGTCGAAGCGCGACGAGATGGCCCGCATCGCCGCCGCACGCCGCCCGGCCTTCTGGGCGGGGATCACGGGCATGCTGGCAAGCCTCGGCTGGTTCTGGGCCTTTGCCCTGATGAACGCGGCCTATGTGCGGGCGGTGGGGCAGGTCGAGCTTTTGTTCACGCTGGCCGTATCGACCTATGTCTTCCGCGAGATCCCGTCGCGGCGCGAGCTTCTTGGCATCGCCCTGCTGGCGCTGTCGATCATCGGGATCGTGTTGACGGCCTGATCGGGGCCGCCTGATCAGGTCAGGCGGCGAAAGGTCGGCACGGCGCCGGAGTTGTCGAAGAAGGGCACGCCGGGCTGCGGCACGCCGGCCAGCAGGGCGCGCAGTTCGGCCAGCACGATCTCGGTGATGAAGGGCAGATCGAGGCCGCGGGTCCGGGTCAGCTCCACCCAGTGCAGATGCGACAGCTCGTCCTCGGCGGCGGAGAAATCGTCGAGCGCGCCTTCGATGGCATCGGCATCGGCCAGCAGAAATCGCGCATCGAAGCGGCGGGGCATTCCGCGCGGCGTGATGGCGCGGAAGATGAAGCGCAGCGGGGCGCCGGGCGCGAGATGAAGCCCGGTCTCCTCGCGCAGCTCGCGCCTTGCGGCCCCGACGATCGCCGCGGGCGCGGGAGAGCCGGGCAGGGGGCAGGCGGCCAGACGGTCCAGACAGTCCGGCGCAAGGCCAAGGGCTGCGGCGGCGTCGCCGGGATCGACCCTGCCGCCCGGAAAGACGAATTTCGACGGCATGAAGGCGGCGCTGGCCCCCCTTTGCCCCATCAGGACCGCGGGACCGGCATGGGTCTGCCGCACCAGCACGAGGCTGGCTGCGGCATGGATCGGCACCTCAGGCATGTTCGGGCAGCGCGGGGTCTGCCTTGGGGTCCATGCCGAAGCCATGCATCCGCTTGGCCCATTGCAGGGCGACGATCGCCCCCTTGAGCCGCGGCAGCAGGGCCAGCGACAGCGTTGCCGTGCCGAGGGTGAACATCGTGGCCATGACCATCGGGTCAGGGCGCCATTCGACGAAGACCCAATACATCAGCGGCGCCATGATATGGCCGACGATCAGGATGGTCAGATAGGCCGGGCCATCATCGGCGCGGTGATGGTAGAAGGCCTCACCGCAGACCGGGCAATGGTCACGCACTTTCAGATAGCTTTGCAGCACGGGGCCGGCGCCGCATTTGGGGCAACGGCAGGCAAAGCCACGGCGCAGCGCGGGCCAGAACGGGCGCTCGCCGGTTTCTTCGTCCTCGGTCAGCAAGACCGGAGCTTGGTGTTCACTCATCGCGGGTTCCTTCTCTGCCTCCTATGTAGAGGATCGCCGCCCGAAAGTTGAGACCCCGCAGCAGGGGAGCGCCGCTTTGTCGCGGCTTCCCCGCGGCTCCTCCCATCGCACGGTTTCGTGAAGACCCCCGCGACGGAAAGCCCGCACCGCCCCGTATCACCTGCATCGAGACCGGGCGCGTTGCCCGGTCAGAACCTGAGGTGATGAAGATGATGACGCACAAGAAGCTTGGCTTTGGCCTGATGGCCGCCGCTGCCGTCCTGTTCGGCTCGGCCGCGATCGCCGACAACATGCGCCCGATGCCGCCGCATGGCATGGGCATGATGATGGGCGGTTTCGACTTTGCCGCGGCGGATACCAACAAGGACGGCAAGGTCTCGCTGGAAGAGTTCAACGCCTACCGCGCCGCCAATGCCGCCGGGATCGACACCGACAAGGATGGCAAGATCTCGGTCGAGGAACTGGCCAACATGCATCTGAAGCAGATGCAGGATGCCGCCACCGCGATGGCGACCCGGATGGTCAAGAACCTTGACACCGATGGCGACGGCAAGCTTTCGGCTGCCGAACTCGTCGCCGGTCCGCTGCCCGAGGCGGCCTTCGACCGGGCCGACACCAACCATGACGGCGTCGTCGATCAGGCCGAGGCGGATGCCGCCGCCAAGATGATGATGCGTCATGGCCCGCATATGGGCGACCATGGCAAGGGCGGCCACAAGAAGCCTCCGATGGAGGATGGCGACGCGCCGGCGCCGGATCAGGACGGTAACGGCGGCAACTGAGCCGCCCTTGCCTGCCGCGCGCCGGACGAGACGTCCCCGATCCGGCGCGCGGGACCAGGGGGGCAGAGGCCGACCCGATTGCTGAACCTGCCCCTTGTCTGTATCCCCACGGAATGCCCATGCCGCGCGACACATTGGACGAGGTTTCGGACGACACGCTCTTGGTGCTTTATGCCAATGGCGACCCCGATGCTGCCCGGATGCTGACCAGACGGCTTGCGCCGCGGGTGCTTGGCTATGCGACGCGGCTGCTGGCCGACCGGGCCGAGGCCGAGGATGTCACGCAGGAGGCGATGCTGCGCCTGTGGCGGATCGCCCCGGACTGGCGCAGCGGCGAGGCACAGGTCTCGACCTGGCTTTACCGCGTGGTGACCAACCTGTGCACCGACCAGCGCCGGGCGCGGGGCCGCAGGCCGGGCATCGGGCTTGACGAGGCGCCCGAGGTCGCCTCGGGCGATGTCTCGGCGGTGGCGGCCCTGATCGAGACTGACCGGATGGCGGCCCTGACCGAGGCGCTGGCCTGCCTGCCCGACCGGCAGCGTCAGGCCGTGGTCCTGCGCCACATCGAGGGCTTGTCGAACCCCGAGATCGCCGGCGTCATGCAACTGGGCGTCGAGGCGGTCGAAAGCCTCACGGCGCGGGGAAAACGGGCGCTGACGGCGATTTTGTCGGGGCGCAAGGCGGAACTGGGCTATGAGGGTGAAGAGGAAGAGGTGGGATGATGGACAAGAACATTGATCTGGACGCAATGTTTGCCGAGGCGGCGGCGCAGCCGGCGCGGGTCTCGCCCGATCTGATGGCGCGCCTGCTCTCCGATGCCGACATGGCGCAGCCCCGCCCGCAGGCCCTTGCCCCACAAGCCCTTTCCGGGACCGCGCCGCGCCGCGCCGGCTGGCTTTCCGCCCTGGCCGAGGCTTTGGGCGGGCGGCGGGCGCTGGCCGGGCTGTCGCTGGCCGGGCTGACCGGGCTTTTCCTCGGCGTGGTCCAGCCCACCGGTGTCCAGTCGCTGACGACGCTTTTGTCGCAGTCCACGGTGACGGCGGACCAGATGGACCTTTTGCCTGCGCCAGATACGATCTGGCCTGACACCGACCGGACGGGGAATTGAGATGACCGAGCAGAAGATCGCGCCGCAACCCTCCGCGCGCAACAATGTGGTGCGCTGGGCGCTGGTGGCCTCGCTGGCGGTCAATCTGACCGTGGCGGGGCTGGCGCTCGGCGCCTATCTGCACGGGCCGCCCCCCGCGCATGGCGGCTTCCGCGACCTCGGCTTCGGCCCCTATGACGCCGCCCTGCAGCCCGCCGACCGCGAGGCGTTGCGCAGCGCGATGCGGGCCAAGGCGGGCGATCTGGCGGCCTTGCGCGGCCAGATGGCGGCGGACAATGCAGCGATCCTCGCGGCGCTGCGCGCAACGCCCTTTGACGCGGGTCAGCTGACCGCCGCGCTGGATGCGCAGCAGAGCCATCTTGGCGCGCGGATGAAGCTTGGAAGCGACACGATCGGCGCCTACCTTGTCAGCCTCGCGCCGCAGGACCGCACCGCCTTTGCCGACCGGCTGGAAAAGCGCCTGCTGCGCGGCCGCGACACGAGCCCACCGGCGCCGGGCAACTGAGCCTCGCCTCAGGCGGCGTGGCGCACGATGGTCACCTGGTTGCGGCCATGGGTCTTGGAATGCATCAGGGCGCGGTCGGCCTGGGCCACCAGATCGGCCACCGAAGCCGGGTCCGAAGGCGCCGCCCCGCCCGTCGTCAGCCCGATCGAGATGGTGACCGGCACGCGCATCCCGTCGCTGAGGATCACGGGGGCCTTTTCCATCGCGCGGCAAAGGCGTTCGGCGGCGACCTGCGCCTCGCTCAGGATCGTGTTGGGCAGGGCGATCAGGAATTCCTCACCGCCGATGCGGGCCAGAAGGTCGGTGGCGCGCAGGTTGGCAGCAAGGCGGGTCGCCACCTCGACCAGGACGGTATCGCCCGCGGCATGGCCCCAGCGGTCGTTGACCGATTTGAAACGATCGATATCCACCACCATGACGGCAAATTCATCGCCATCGGCGCGGGCACGGTCGGCAATGGCGTTCAGCTGCGCCGTGCCGTAGCGGCGGTTGTGCAGCCCGGTCAGCGGATCGAACACCGCCATCCGCAAGCCGTCCTGCACCGAGGCGCGCATCCGGTCGCCCTCCTGCTTGCGCTGGACCAGCGTGTGCAGCCGCAGCGCCAGTTCGGCCGCGGGCGTGGCGGCATCGACGACATCATTGGCGCCAAGGTCAAAGGCCGTCGCGGCAAGGCCCGGCGGCGTCGCGGCGTTGAAGATGCAGAAGGCCGAATGCCGCGTGGTGGCGCGCGACAAAAGCTCGGACATCATGCGCAGACCGCCGCCCTGGCCGCCCAGATCGGCATGGATCAGGTAGACATCGGGCACCTGCGCCCCGTGATCGGCATGGACCTCATCCGGGGCGAGAAGCTGGAAGCGGTCCAGCCCGCTGGCGGCCAGATCGCGGCGCAGCTTCATCGCCTGTTCGCCCTTGGGCATGATGATGGCGACATGGCCGGGGATCTCGAACGAAGCCATCGGCTCGGCCAGGCCCAGCACCTGCAGGTCGCGCTCGGGCGCATGGATGCCGGCCAGCGTTTCTCGTGCGCGCAGAAGGCCGCGCAGACGCGCCAGCAGGGTCTGGTCATCGACCGAGCGGACCAGAAGATCCTCCGCCCCGGCGCGCAGGGCGGCCATCCGCAGGTTGGCATCGGCCTCTGTCGAGAACATCACCACCGGAATGCCACGGGTCTGCGGATGCGCCTTCAGCGCCTTGAGCACCTCGATCCCGGTGCGGTCCTGCAGGAAGAGGTGCAGAAGGATGATGTCGGGTTCTTCCTGCACGGCCAGCCGCAGGCAGGTCGCCGCATCCGCGGCCGTCACCGTCTGATAGCCGGCGGCGGTCAGTTTGACCTTGAAGACGATGCGGTTTGTCGACACATCATCAACTATGAGGATTTTGCCGATCATCCTGGAATGGCCCGTCCCACACTCGATTGGCCTCCAGTCTGGGTCTCAAGTGGTTAAGAATTCCTTTCCGACTCCATAACCAATTCGTGAAAGTTCGAGGTATCCGATGGCGAATCCGAAGCAGAATGGCCAGATCGGGCGGGAATCCGCCGAAATCATTGGCGCGCAAGCCCTCGCATGGGTCGCTGGCGAGCCAGACCGCATTAACGCCTTCCTTAACCTGAGCGGGCTTTCCCCCGCGGAACTGATGGCCCAGGCCGCCGATCCGCGGGTTCTGGGCGCGGTGCTGGACTATGTCATGACCGAGGATGCGCTGGTCATGGCCTTTTGCGACGAGATGGGTCTGGCCTATACCGTGCCACAGGCGGCACGGGCGGCCTTGCCGGGCGGCGAGGTGTATCATTGGACTTGAAGACAGGGGCGACAGAGAGATGAGCGGGACGCAGATCAAGGCCGTGATCTTTGACAAGGACGGCACGCTCTTTGATTTCCGGTTGAGCTGGGGCGGCTGGACGGCGGCGCTTCTCAAGGACCTCGCCCCCTATACCGAGGATGGTGCCGTGGCGCTGGCCAAGACCCTCGGCTTTGATCCCAGGACCGTGCAATTCGCCCCCGACAGCGTGGTGATCGCCCGCACGATGTACGAGATCGCCGAGCTGATCCATCCGCATCTGGAGGGGATGACGTTGAAAGCGCTGATGGCGCGGATGGATGCACTGGGCGTGCAGGCGCCGATGATGCCGGCGGTGCCGCTGCGCGAGGTTCTGGGCGGGCTCAGGGCGCGCGGGCTGAAGCTTGGCCTTGCGACCAATGACACCGAGGGCCCGGCCCGCGCCCATCTGGACGGGGCGGGGGTGATCGACCTCTTCGACTTCATCGCCGGCTGCGATTCCGGCTATGGCGGCAAACCGGCGCCGGGGCAGCTTCTGGCCTTTGCGGCGGCGGTGGGCGTCCCCGCCCGCCAGATCGCGATGGTCGGCGACAGCCTGCATGACCTCGACGCCGCACGGGCCGCCGGGATGAAGGGCGTGGGCGTGCTGACCGGCCCCGCCCTGCGTGCCACGCTGACGCCGCATGCCGATGTCGTCCTGGGAACGATTGCGGAACTTGGCGCCTGGATCGACGGGCTTCCGCAGGTTTGAACCGCCCCTCATCCAAAAACGACGCTTTCGCGTCGGGAAATGAGTGCGCGCCGCCGGGCGCTTTCCGTCATCCTCTGCGCAAGGACCAAGGGGCCTGACCGCCCGCGACAGGAGGATACGCCGATGACCGAAGAGCCCGCCAAGCGCCGCAGGGCAGGGGGCAGAGCCGGTAACAAGGAGCGTGCCGGCCCTTCCGTTATCGACCAGATGCCCTGGCGGATTCCGGTCAACCCGGACCGGCCGACCGAGCCCCTGGATGCCGATGGCGTCGAGGCCATTCACCGCGGGGCGATGAAGGTCCTGCGCGACATCGGGATCGAGTTCCTCAATCCCGTGGCGGTGGATCACCTGCGCGAGGCGGGCTGCATCGTCAACGGCACCAATGTCCGCATGGACGAGGATTTCGTGATGGAGATGCTGGCCCGCGCGCCGGAGACCTTCACCATCACCCCGCGCAATCCCGAACGCGAAGTGATCATGGGCGGCAAGCACATGCTCTTCGTCAACGTCTCCTCGCCGCCGAGCTCCTGGGATCTGGAACGCGGCAAACGCTCGGGCGATTTCGAGACCTTCAAGGATTTCATGCGGTTGACCCAGTATTTCAACTGCATCCACATCGCGGGCGGCTATCCGGTCGAACCGGTCGACATCCACCCTTCGGTGCGCCACCTCGATTGCCTTTATGAAAAGCTGACCCTGACCGACAAGGTCGTCCACGCCTATTCGCTTGGCGCCGAGCGGGTCGAGGATGTGATGGAAATGGTCCGCATCGCGGGCGGTCTGACCGAGGAAGAGTTCCAGGCCAAGCCGCGGATGTATACCAACATCAACTCGGTCTCGCCGCTGAAGCACGACTATCCGATGCTGGATGGTGCGATGCGGCTGGCCAAGCGCGGCCAACCGGTGGTGATCACGCCCTTCACGCTGGCCGGTGCGATGGCACCGGTCACCATGGCCGGGGCGGTGACGCTGTCGCTGGCCGAGGCTTTGGCGGCGGTTGCCCTCCTTCAATACATCGCGCCGGGCTGCCCGGTGGCGATCGGCACCTTCACCTCCAACGTCGACATGAAATCCGGCGCGCCGGCCTTTGGCACGCCGGAATACATGCGTGCCACCCAGATGACCGGGCAACTGGTGCGCAAGTACAAGCTGCCCTTGCGCTCCTCCGGCGTTTGTGCGGCCAATGTGCCGGACGGGCAGTCGATGTGGGAAACCTCCAACAGCCTCTGGGCTGCGGTGCAAAGCCGGACCAACATGGTCTATCACGCGGCGGGCTGGCTGGAGGGCGGGCTGATCGCCTCGCCCGAGAAGTTCATCATGGACTGCGAGGTCCTGCAGATGATCCAGCGCTATTTCGAACAGGCGACCTTCGCCACCACCGAGGACGACATCGCGATCGAGGCGATCCGCGATGTCGGCCCCTCGGGCCATTACTTCGGCACGCCGCACACCCAGTCGCGCTATGCCAATGCCTTCTACGCGCCCTTCATCTCGGACTGGCGCAATTACGAGGCCTGGCAGCTGGATGGTGCGGTCTGGACGGTGGAACGGGCGCACAAGATGTACAAGGCCATCATGGCCGAGTTCGTGCCGCCGCCGATGAACGGCGACCATCAGGAGGAGCTGCGCCGCTTCGTCGCCCGCCGCAAGCAGGAAGGCGGCGCGCCGACCGACTTCTGATGCCGGAAGCCCCTGCGCCGAAGGTCGGGTGCCCATTTCCATTCCCCCCGCTTCCGGCCTAAACAGGGGGAAACGGAGGCGGACATGGCAAAGCTACGCGGGATGATGGCGCTGATCGGCGCTTTGGCGGGGGCTAGCCTCTACGCGCTGGGCCAGCTGATCGAGACGCATTGGCTGGTCGGGCTGCCGGCGCTGGCGGCGGCGGTGCTGGCGGGCGTGTTCTTCGGCGGGCTCTTGATCCTGACCGGCCCCCTGTCCCTTGGCCGGGCCGTGGTCTGGACCGGCGGGATCGCGCTCGCCGTCGCCGCCATGTTCAGCTTTGCCGCCCTGCGCTTTGCCGATCCGGAAGGCATCGCCGGCTCTGAAGTGGCGGTGGTCGCCCTTTTCGTGCTGGTCTGGCTGCCCTGGCCCTTCGTCATTGCAAGCCAGGAGGGCGGCTGGCGCGATTATCCCAGCCTTTTTCTCGAAAGCTGGGGCATCGTGGTGCGGATCAGCGTCGCGCTGGTCTTCACCGCCATCGTCTGGCTGGTGATCTGGCTGTCGCAGGCCCTCCTCGATCTGGTCGGCGTCGGCGTGATCGACCTGGTGCTGGCCGAGCCCATCGCGCCCTGGCTGATCACCGGGCTGGTGCTGGGCCTGTCGATGGCCGTGGTCAACGAACTGGCCGATGTGCTGACGCCCGGGCTGGTGCTGCGGCTGTTCCGGCTTCTGGTGCCGGTGGTGCTTCTGGTGATGGCGGTCTTCCTGATCGCGCTGCCGCTGCGCGGGTTTTCCACGATCTTCGGCCTCGTCTCCTCCACCGCGATGCTGCTGGCCATGGTGGCGGTGGCGGTGACCCTCGTGACCTCGGCGCTGGACCAAGAGGATGCGACGGCGACCCATTCCGGCTTCATGGTCCTGTCGGCGAGGGCCCTTGCGGCGATCGTCGTGCTGCCGGCGGGTCTGGCCGCCTGGACGCTGGGCCTGCGCGTGATGGCGCATGGCTGGACACCGCCGCGGCTTCTGGCGGCCAGCCTGACGGTCCTTGCCCTCGGCTACGGGCTGGCCTACCTCGTCGCCGTGCTGCGCGGGCGGGCCTGGATGGAGCGGATCCGCCAAGCGAATATCTGGCTGGCGCTGACGATGCTGGCGATGGCGGCGCTGTGGCTGACGGTTCTGAGCCCCGAAAGGATCTCTGCCGCAAGCCAGCTGGCGCGGATCGGCGATGGGCGCGCCAGGGTCGAAGAGATTGATCTGCATGTCTTCTCGCAATGGGGCCATGCCGGCACGGCGGCTCTTTCGCGCCTGCACGAGATGGCCAAGACCAATCCGCCGCTGGCCGCAAGACTGACCGCGCTCGAGACGGCAGAGGCCACGGGCGAGCCGGTGCCGCAGGATTTGGCAGCACTTCAGGCCGGGCTTGCCGCCGCGCTGCCACTGCAGCCCGACACCGAAGCGACCCGGGCCCTGCGGGGGCGCATCCTCGCCGAAGTCTCGCTTTACGATCTGCAGTCCTGGCAGGCCGCCTGTGACGCGCATCTGCCGCAGGGCGGGCCGGGCTGCGTGCTGGTCGTGGCGAATTTCCTGCCCGAGACGCCGGGAGAGGAAGCCCTGCTGATCGCCCGCAACCGCGACGGCTACATGATGCTGCAGGGGTTCAGCTTTGCGGAAGGTCAGCTGCGCTGGCATTCGGTGACCTCCTACCAGGGCAATCTGCCGGGCTATGACCAGGGCACCGCCCTGATCGACAGCTTGCAGAAGGCGCCGGCGCCCCTGGCCGCCATGCCGCTGATGCAGATGAAACTGCCCGAGGCGCCGGGATTGGTGCTGGCCCCCTGAGGGAAGGGGGGCCGTTGGAAGGTTCTTAACCCCTTGCCACTAGCATGCAGACAAATGAGGGCACGCATGCTGGGTTTGATCAACCGATCCTTACAGTTTTTCCTGAGCGACACCTACGGGATGCCGCTCTGGGAGACTGTCGCGAAAGAGGCGGGAATCGGGATCTCCGGCTTTGAATCGATGCTGTCCTATGAAGACAAGGTGACCGACCGCGTGCTCGACATCGCCTCGGCCACGCTGCGCCGCCCGCGGGAATCGCTGATGGAGGATCTGGGCACCTATCTGGTCAGCCATGAAAGCCTTGGCACCGTGCGGCGGCTCTTGCGGTTTTCGGGGGTGAATTTTTATGACTTCCTCAATTCGGTGGAGGAATTGCCCGAACGGGGCCGTCTGGTCCTGCCCGAACTGGAACTGCCGGACATGAACCTGACCGATCTGGGCGGCGGGCATTTCCGCCTGCGCTGTGTCTCGCCGCTGGTGGGGGCAGGGCATATCGTGATGGGCCTTCTGCGGGCCATGGCCGATGATTATGGCGCGCTGGTGCTTCTGGAACATCAGGGCACCGACCGGGGGGCAGAGGTGATCTCGGTCCAGATCGCCGACCAGTCGCTTTATGAAGCGCGCCCATTCAGCCTTGGCTTGTCGGTGGGTTGAATGATCAAAGCTGACGCTGCTTCCTTCCTGCCCATGCCGGTCGAGGCGTTTGACCGGCTGATGCCCCTGCATGTCCGCGTCGATGCGACCGGGCGGATCACCGGCTATGGCCCGACGCTGGCCAAGCTGATTTCCGGGCAGGAGTTTCTCTATCCCGCGGATGCGCCCCCGCTGGACGAGGCTTCGGCGCGGGCGGCCGCGGCACAGGCCCTGATCGGCCGCCAGCTCTTCGAGGTTTTCGATCTGCGCCGCCCCTCGGGGCTGAGCTCGATCGCCGATCTGATGCTCCACGCCGGGGAAAGGTTGCGGCTTTCGTTGCGCCATGCGCAAAGGCCGGTGCCGTTTCGCGGCCTTGCCATGCCGCTCGGCCATGGCGCGGGGATGATCCTGAACCTGTCCTTCGGCATCGGCGTGGTCGATGCCGTGCGCAGTTTTGCCCTGACCGATGGCGATTTCGCCGCCACCGACCTCGCGGTCGAAATGATGTATCTGGTCGAGGCGAAGACCGCCGCGATGGAGACTCTGAAAGGCTTCGCGCTGCGCCTGCAGGGCGACAAGCAGATGGCCGAAACCCAGGCGATGACCGATACGCTGACCGGGCTGCGCAACCGCCGCGCCCTGGCCCAGGTGCTGGATCGGCTGACCCGCTCCGGCGTGCCCTTCGGCCTGATGCACATCGACCTCGATTTCTTCAAGGCGGTCAATGACACGCTGGGCCATGCCGCGGGCGACCACGTGTTGCGCTGGGTGGCCGAGGTTCTGAGCAAGCAGATCCGCGCCGAAGACACCGTGGCCCGGGTCGGCGGCGATGAATTCGTCGCCGTCCTGCCCGAACTTATCGAACCCGCCCCGCTCGAGGCCATCGCCCGCCGCATCATCGACACGCTGACCCAGCCCATCCCTTTCGAGGATCGCAGCTGCCGGATCTCGGCCTCGATCGGAATCACCACCTCGGTCGCCTATCCGGTGCCGGAGATCGCCCGGATGCAGCATGACGCGGACGAGGCGCTTTACGCCTCCAAACGCGCGGGGAGGGGGCGGGCGCATTTCCATCGCGCGGGCGACGGCACCAACGATCCCGGCCCCCTGCGCGGGCGGCGCAAGGCGTGACCGCATGGCGCAGCGCAAGGCCCTGACACGACAGCATATTCAAAGGGAAGTGGCAGCCCGTAGGGGAGTCGAACCCCTCTTACCTGGTTGAAAACCAGACGTCCTAACCGATAGACGAACGGGCCACTGGCGCGCTGATTAAGCGAGGTCGGCGCGCGCTGCAAGAGGGGAAATCGCAGAAAAACGAAGGAATCGCCATCGACCGGGGTCAAGCCTGCCCAAGGCTCAGCCCTGCGCCGCCTTGCCGCCCGACAGAAGCCGCGCCATCGCCGGGCCGATGAACAGGATCAAGAGGAATCGCGACATCTGCATCGCCATCACGAAGGGCACGTCGACCGGGGCCGAGGCGGCGATGATCGCCACGGAATCGGCGCCGCCCGGGCTGGTGGCGAGATAGGCGGTCAGCGGGTCGATCCCGGCGAAACGCACCAGGACCCAGGCCGCAACCCCGCAGGTGGCCAGCAGGGCCAGGATCGAGGCGAAGACGCGGGGAAAGATCCGCGCCACATGGTTCAGGATCGCCGGGGTGAAGCGCAGGCCGATCGCCCAGCCGATCGCGGTATAGGCTAGCGCCAGAAGCCAGGGCGGCAGGACGATCTCGACGAGGCCGAGGTGGACCAGCGCCATGCCGCCCAGCATCGGCACCAGGAAACTGCCCCCCGGCACCCGCAGCCAGATCCCGCCATAGGCCAGGGCCGCGGCGAGGCCGAAGGTCAGCGCGACCCCGACGGGTGAGACCGGCGGAAACCAGACGATGCCGGGCCCGGCACCGGGCGCCACGCCGAAGGCGCGCGCCACCAGCGCCGCGGCAAGCGCCACGCAGGCCACCCGCAGATACTGCATGAAGGCGACGAGGCGGATATCGGCGCCATAATCCTGGGAAATCACCGTCATGACCGAGGCCGCCCCCGGCGCCGAGCCCCAGATCGCCGTCGTCCCGGGCAAAAGCCCCGACCGCGCCAGCCCCCATCCCAGCAGCCCCGACATCACCAGCGTCGACAGCGTGCCCGCCACCACGATGGGCCATTTCTGCGCCACCTCCGCCAGAAGCGAACTCGGCAGGATCGTCGCGATCATCAGCCCGACCAGGCCCTGCGACAGGGTCATGCTGGCGGCAGGCAAGGCCACGCCGCGGCCGCGCAGCGCCCGAAGGATCGCCGCCGCCATCGGCCCGAGCAACAGCGCTGCGGGCAGGTGGAGCATCTCGAACCCGGCGGTCAGCGCGCCCGACAGCCCGACCAGAAGGCCCCAGCGCAGCGCGCTGCCGCGCCATGAGGAGGAAGGCGTCATGCTCATCTCGGTCACCCGTATTCCGCTGTGTCGCGGCCTATCAGGTCCCTGCGGCAGGTGAAAGCCGGGCCTGCGGCTTCAGCGGAAGTAGGGCACCTGCCGGGCGAGGGGCGTGTCGCCGAAGCGTGCCAGGAGCTGCTGCCAGGCCTCGGGTGTGCCGGCGAGGCGGGCGGCGTCGAAGGCCGCGACCGCCGGCGCATCGGCCCCCGCCGCGGCCCGAAGTGCTGCGGTGCTGTCGGGACGCGGGCGGTTGCGCAGGTAGCTGCGGGCATCCTCGGCGAAGGCGTCCTCGGGGTGGCGCCAGAGAAACATGATCAGCGCGGCACTGCTGTTGGCGGCCAGCGCCTGATCCAGCACCGGGTTGCGCACCCGCGAACCGGGCGGTCCGGGCGGGGTTTTGTGATCGATCGGCATCGGCGTCCGTCCTGCATCCTGGGGTTGAGTGTGGTCCGGTTGCGCCGCCCCCTGACCCGAGCCGAGGGCGGGTCCCGAACCCCCGGCCGCACAGGCCAGAAGCACCGTCAGCAGAGGCAGCGTGGCCAGAAAACAAAGCCGGCGCATCGGGTTAGCCCTCTCCCTTGCCGCAAACAAATCACGCGCATTTGTTCGAATGTTGCGAGAATCACCCTGCAGCTATAAGCTTATTGCGGGGTAGGGGGCTTGAATTTAAAGCAACCATTTGATTTTTATCAGGAGTGTTTCAAACATGGCACATGACGGTGGATCACGCTTCGATCACGTTTCGGTGTTCTCGAGTGACCTTGATGCGAAGATCGCACTGGGCGAGGGGGAGGATGGATCGCCGTCCGACCCCGTGCCACCGCTGGGGGCGGCGGGCGGTTCGGGCCATCTGGGTAGCCTGTCGCTGTCGGACGCGGGGGGCTCGGACAGCACCGCCTCCGACCTGCTGGCGGATGACAATCAGGGGTTGAGCGGCGGCACTTTGGACGCGGACCTCACCTCGGTGGTGGCGGCGACCGAGTCGCTTTCGGCGGGGACCGCCTCCTGGCTGGTGCCGCATGACGTGGCGATTTCAAGCTCGATGGCGGGGACCACGCTGCAGGGCTGCGCCTGCCCGATGTGTTCGGGGAATTACAACACGGGCGCCGTCGACACCTCGCTCGGCGCGGACGCTCTGGCGGCCCCCGGCCCGGCGGGCAGCCTGCAGACCCTGGCCGATTACCTGCGCGTCGGCTTCTGGAGCGATTTCAGCGGCACCGGCTCGCGCTGGTTCAACATGACCAATTCGGGTGCCGGGGCCAACAACGGCACGCTCTTTTACAACGTGACGGGGTGGACCGGGTCGCTGACCACGGTCTATGGCACCGAATCCGACAGCAACGGCATCAGCGCTGCCCGGGCCGACATGGTGCGCGCAGCCTTCGCCCTTTACCACGCCGTCCTTGGCATCAATTTTGTCGAGACGACCTCGACCGGCGACGAGGTGGATTTCTTCTTCAAGGATTCCACCTCGGGCCAGGCCTATGAGGCCGAAAAGCTGATCTCGGGCACCGGCGGGGCGATGGATTACGCGGTGATCAACGTGGCATCCGGCTGGTCGGGCGGCAGTTCCAACATCGGCGGCACCAACGGCTACACGTTCCAGACCTTCCTGCACGAGATCGGCCATGCCCTGGGTCTGGGCCACCAGGGGCTTTACAACGCCGGTTCGGGCAGCCCGACCTATGCCAATTCGGCGCAATGGGCCAATGACAGCTGGCAGCAGACGATGATGTCCTATTGGGACCAGTCGGCCAATACCGAGAAGTCGACCGATTCCTATGCCCAGCTCGTCTCCCCCATGGCGGTGGACTGGATCGCGCTGAACGCGCTTTATTCCGGCCAGGGCTATGGCACGAGCAATGCCTTCACCGGCAATACGATCTGGGGCTTTGGCACCAACATCAGTGCTGCGACCAGCGCGGCCTTCAACGGGCTGGCCACCTTTGCCGCCACAAATGCCTTCACCATCGTCGATGGCGGCGGTGTCGATACGGTCGACTTCTCCAACTACAATGTCGACCAGCTGATCAACCTGCAGTTCTCGTCCTCGAGCGCGACCCATGCCACGCTGTCCAGCGTCGGCGGCCTGGTGGACAACATGTCCATCGCGGTCGGCACCATCATCGAGAACGCCACTTCCGGCGCGGGCAATGACACGCTCTACGGCAACTCGGTCGCCAATGTGCTGACCGGCAATGGCGGCCAGGACTATATCTTTGCCTATGAGGGCAATGACGCCGTCTATGGCGGCAGCGGCAACGACTCGCTTTATGGCTATACCGGCGACGACACGATCAATGACGGGACGGGCAGCGACATCGTCTATGGCGGCGAGGGCAATGACCTGATCCTGGTCGGCGACACCTCCTTCTCCGGCGACAGTTTCGATGGCGGCACGGGCACCGACACGCTCAGCTACGAACTGCAGAACTGGAACACGCCGTTCAGCCCGATCGTCTTCGACTTCAACACCCATACCGCCAGCTTCAACGGCTTTTCCGAAAGCTTCACCAGCATCGAGATCTTCAAGGGCAGCCAGGGCGACGAGACGATCATCTCGGACGGCGGCGGCGAGGTCTTCTACGGCCTCGATGGCAATGACAGCATGGCTTCGGGCCTCGGCGGCGAGACGATGTATGGCGGCAATGGCACCGACGTCATCGACCACCGCGCCTTCAACGGCGCCTATACCTTCAACATGAGCACCGGCCTGACCAATTTCGGCAACGAGCTCTATCAGGGCTTCGAGATCGTCTATATGGGCAATGGCGCCAATACGGTGACCGGCGCCTCCGGCAACGAGACGATCTATGGCGGCACCGGCGTTGACATCATCAATGACGGTTCGGGCGGCGACAGCGTCTATGGCGGCGACGGCAACGACATCCTCAACGCCGGCGATTCCAACTTCGGGTCGGGCGATGCCTGGTTCGGCGGCGCCGGCACCGATACCCTCAGTTTTGCCGCCTACAGCTGGGGCAGCCCCGGTTCGCCGGTCGTCTTCAACTTCAGCACCGGCATCGCCAGCTACAATGGCTTCAGCGAGACCTTCTCCAGCATCGAGATCTTCCAGGGCAGCCAGGGCGACGAGACGATCATCTCCGACGGCGGCAACGAGACCTATTACGGCAATGACGGCAACGACAGCATGGTCTCGGGCATCGGCAACGAGACGATGTATGGCGGCAATGGCACCGATGTCATCGACCACCGCGCCTGGAATGGCGCTTACACCTTCGACATGGGCACCGGCCTGACCAACTTCACCGAGCTCTACCAGGGCTTCGAGATCGTCTACATGGGCAATGGCACCAATACGGTGACCGGCTCCTCGGGCGCCGAGACGATCTATGGTGGCACCGGCGTCGACATCATCAACGACGGCGCGGGCGGCGACAGCGTCTATGGCGGCGACGGCAACGACATCTTCAACGCCGGCGATTCGAGCTTCGGGTCGGGCGACGCCTGGTTCGGCGGCAATGGCATCGACACGCTCAGCTTCGCCGCCTACAGCTGGGGCAACCCCGGTTCGCCGGTCGTCTTCAATTTCCTCACCGGGATCGCGAGCTACAACGGCTTCAACGAAAGCTTTGCCGGGATCGAGATCTTCCAGGGCAGCCAGGGCGATGAGACGATCATCTCGGACGGCGGCGCCGAGACCTTCTACGGCAATGACGGCAACGACAGCATGGTCTCGGGCCTTGGCGACGAGACGATGTATGGCGGCAACGGCATCGACGTGATCGACCACCGCGCCTTTGACGGCACCTATGTCTTCGACATGGCGACGGGCCTGACGAACTATGGCGGCGAGCTCTACCTCGGCTATGAAATCGTCTACATGGGCGACGGCAATGACAGCGTCACCGGCACCTCGGCCGATGATGTGATCTATGGCGGAGTCGGCGATGACACGATCAATGCCGGCCTCTCCGGTCTGGGCGATCAGGTCTTCGGCGGCGACGGCAATGACCGCATCGTGGCACGGGCCGGCACCTCGACGCTGGACGGCGGCGCGGGCACCGACACGCTGGACACTGCGGCCTTCTCGACCGGCCTCTTGCTCGACATGGGCACCGGCGCGACCAATATCGCGGGGCAGTCCTTCGTCGGCTTCGAAGTGGCCGTGATGGGCAAAGGCAACGATACCGTGACCGGCTCGTCCAACGTGGATTCGATCTATGGCGGGCTCGGCAGTGACAGCATCTCTGGCGGCGGCGGTCGGGATGCGCTTTACGGCGGCGGCGGCGCTGACCAGTTCCACTATGTCTCCGGCGAGGGCTATGACGACATCTACGGCGGCGCCGGGATCGACAACGTGGTGCTGGACAGCTTCTTCGGTGACAGCCATGTCATCGACCTCGGGCTTGGAACCTGGATCGTCGACGGCATCTTCAGCGCCGATTTCCAGGGCATCGAGCAGGTGACTGTCGGCGACGGCAACGATTCCATCACGGGCGGCGCCGTCAACAACCTGATCACCCTCGGCAGCGGCAATGACACGGCCAATGGCCTGGCCGGCAATGACGTCATCAACGGCGATGCCGGCAACGACCTGTTGCAGGGTGGGGCGGGCAATGACGTGCTGCATGGCGGCACCGACAACGACAATCTGATCGGCAATGCCGGCGACGACACGCTGACCGGCGATGATGGCAACGACACGGTGCAGGGCTCGGACGGCAACGACATGCTGCTGGGCAATTTCGGCAACGACTTCATGCTCGGCGGCACCGGGAATGACACGCTCAGCGGCGGCAATGGCAATGACACGATGGATGGCGGCGACGGGGATGACACGTTCATCTTCCTCGGGGCTTTTGGCGTCGATCGGATCACCCACTTCAGCCTTGCCGGGACCGCGGAGGTGATCAGCTTTGCCGGGGTCGCCGCGATCACCAGTTTTGCCGATCTGGTGGCCAATCACCTGTCGATGGTGGCGGGCAACGCGGTGATCACCTCGGGCGCCAATACGCTGACCCTGGTCGGCATCCAGGCCACCGATCTGCAGGCCGACGACTTCGTCTTCTGACCCTGCGGCGCAACCCCCCGCAATGCCATGACCCCCGGCCCCGCACAGGGCCGGGGGTTTGCATTTGTGCAACCTCATGCCCTGCAACAACCGCTTCCGCCCGCGCCGGATGCCATCTGCCGCGCCGTCACGAATCGAGACGCGGCGCAGCCCGCAGCGACCGGCGCAGATGCCCATTTCTTCATCAGGCGCCCGCGCAGAATCTGATTCTATAAACACGATGGATTTAGGCGTGAATTTTTTCTTGCAAATCACTACAAAGACTGTCGTGATATGCGTGTAAGGCAGACAGATGCCAGAGATGAGGAGACGATCATGTTCAGGACCATCACCATCGCCGGAACCATCACCGCCCAGGGCACCCAGGTGCGCGAGCATCAGGACGGACGGGTGACGATTTCGACCGGCAGCCAGCACTTCACCGGCTTTCCGGTCCGCCGCATGATCAAGGGCGCGCTTGCGGCCTTCGTTCTGGGCCTGGCCTTCCTCGGCGGCCAACCGCAGGCGGCGAGCGCGCAATCGCTTCTGAACGTCAGCTACGACCCGACGCGCGAGCTTTATGCCGACCTCGACAAGGCTTTCAGCGATTACTGGGTGGCGCAGGGCAATCCCGCGCCCGAGATCAAGGCCTCGCATGGCGGGTCGGGCGCCCAGGCCCGCGCGGTGATCGAGGGGCTGGATGCGCAGGTCGTGACCCTGGCGCTCGCCGCCGACATCGACAAGATCGCCGGCACCGGCAAGCTGCCGAAGGATTGGCAAAGCAAACTGCCGCACAATTCCTCGCCCTATACTTCGACCATCGTCTTCCTCGTCCGCCACGGCAATCCCAAGGGCATCAAGGACTGGCCCGATCTGATCAAGGATGGCGTCGAAGTCATCACGCCGAACCCCAAGACCTCGGGCGGGGCGCGCTGGAACTACCTCGCCGCCTGGGCCTGGGCCGAGAAGGCGGGGCAGGACCCCAAGGCCTTCGTCAAGGCGCTCTATTCCCACGTTCCGGTCCTGGACAAGGGCGCCCGCGACAGCACCACGACCTTCACCCAGCGCGAGATCGGCGACGTTCTGCTGGCCTGGGAGAACGAGGCCTACCTCGCCCAGAAAGAGCTTGGCGCCGATCAATATGACATCGTGATCCCCTCGGTCTCGATCCTGGCCGAACCTCCGGTGGCGCTGGTCGAAGGCAATATCCATGACGATGCGCAAAAGAAGCTGGCCGAGGCCTATCTGAACTTCCTCTACACGCCCGAGGCGCAAGCCATCATCTTCAAGGACTTCTACCGCGGCTGGGATACGTCCAAGGCCGATCCGGCCGATGTGGCGCGCTTCCCCAAGCTTGATCTGGTGGATATCAGCCACTTTGGCGGCTGGGCCAAGGTCCAGAAAGAGCAGTTCGCCGATGGCGGCATCTTCGACCAGATCTATACCGCGAACTGAGGTGCCGCATGGGACAGCCAATCGTCCAGCGCTCTCCGATCCCCGGTCTCGGCCTTTCGGCCGGGATCACCCTGACCATGCTGTCGCTGGTCGTCCTTTTGCCGATCGCCGCCCTGCTGATCAAGGGCCTATCCGCCGGCCTGCCGCAGCTGATTGCCACGGTGAACACGCCGCGGACCTGGGCAGCACTTTACCTCAGCTTCCGGCTGTCGCTGTTCGCGGCGCTGTTCAACCTGGTCTTCGGCGTGCTTCTGGCCTGGGTCCTGACCCGCTACCGCTTTCCCTTCCGCAAGATCCTCGATGCGGCGGTTGATCTGCCCTTTGCCCTGCCCACCGCGGTCGCGGGCATCGCGCTGACCGCGCTTTACGCCCCGAACGGCGCCTTCGGCCATATCGCCAAGGATCTGGGTTTCAAGATCGCCTATACGCAATGGGGCATCCTGATCGCGCTGATCTTCGTGGGCCTGCCTTTCGTCACCCGCACCGTCCAGCCGGTGATTGAAGAGATCGAGCGCGAGGTCGAGGAAGCCTCCGCCACCCTCGGCGCCAGCCGCGCCTATACCTTGCGCCGGGTGATCCTGCCGATGCTGGCCCCCGCCGCACTGACCGGCTTTGCCCTGTCCTTGGCGCGGGCGGTCGGCGAATACGGCTCGGTCATCTTCATCGCCGGGAACATCCCGCTGAAGACCGAAATCGCCCCCCTGCTGATCGTGATCAAGCTGGAGGAATACAACGACGCCGGCGCCGCCGCGATCGGCATTGCGATGCTGCTGATCTCCTTCGGCATGCTCTTCATCATCAACGTGGTCCAGGTCTGGAGCCGGCGGAGGATTGGTCATGTCTGACATCACTGAAGCGAAAGCCTTCCGCTCGGTCACGACCGAGGTGCCTTTGGTCCGCTATGCCCTGATCCTGGTGGCCGTGGTCTTCCTGGGCCTTCTGGTCTTCGCGCCCCTGATCACCGTCTTTGCCGAGGCGCTGAAGACCGGCCTTGGCGCAGCCCTGGCGAGCCTCGCCAACCCCGAGGCGACGGATGCGATCAAGCTGACCCTGCTGGTCGCGGCCTTTGCCGTGCCCCTGAACGCGATCTTCGGGGTGGCCGCGGCCTGGTTCATCACCAAGTTCCACTTCCGCGGCAAGGCGGTGCTGATCACCCTGATCGACATTCCCTTCTCGGTCAGCCCGGTGGTGGCGGGGCTTTGCATCGTCCTGACCTTCGGGGCCAATTCCTGGGTCGGCGGCTGGCTGGTCGGCCACGGCATGCCGGTGGTCTTTGCCGTGCCGGGGATCATAATGGCCTCGATGTTCGTGACCTTCCCCTTTGTCGCGCGCGAGCTGATCCCGGTGATGATCGAACAGGGCAAGGTCGAGGAAGAGGCGGCGCTGACCCTTGGCGCCTCTGGCTGGAAGGTGTTCTTCACCGTGACCCTGCCCAATATCCGCTGGGCGCTGCTTTACGGCGTGCTTTTGTGCAACGCCCGCGCAATGGGAGAGTTCGGCGCCGTGGCCGTCGTCTCGGGCAAGATCCGGGGCCTGACCGCCACCATGCCGATCACAATCGAGATGATGTACAACGAATATGCCTCGGTCGCGGCCTTTACGCTCGCCGCCGTGCTGGCCCTCTTGGCGCTGGTCACCCTCGCGCTGAAAACCCTGCTGGAATGGCGCTATGCCGATCAGCTTGCCCTGACCCACCGCCACTGACCCACCGACATTAGGAGCCTGTCATGCAGATTGAAATCGACGAGATCTCGAAAGAATTCGGCACCACGGCGGCCCTGTCGCCGGTCTCCCTGTCGCTGCCCTCGGGGGCCTTGGTCGCGCTGCTTGGGCCTTCGGGGTCGGGCAAGACGACCCTGCTGCGCATCCTCGGGGGCTTGGAGTTTCCGACCTCGGGACGGGTGCTGTTCGACGGGGCCGATGCGACGGCCCTGACCGTGCAGGAGCGGCGGGCGGGCTTTGTCTTTCAAAGCTATGCCCTCTTCCGCCATATGACGGTGTTTGAAAACATCGCCTACGGCCTGCGCGCGCGGCCCCGCGCCAGTCGCCCGCCGGAAGCGGAAATCTCGCGCCGGGTCAACAAGTTGCTGGAGCTGATCCAGCTGCCCGCCATCGGATCGCGTTATCCGACCCAGCTGTCGGGCGGCCAGCGTCAGCGGGTGGCCCTGGCCCGCGCCCTGGCCATCGAACCCCGGATGCTCCTGCTTGATGAACCCTTCGGCGCGCTGGATGCCAAGGTCCGCAAAGAGCTGCGTCAGGGCCTGCGCGACATTCATGACACCACGGGGCTGACCACGGTCTTCGTGACGCACGATCAGGACGAGGCGATGGAACTGGCCGATCTGGTCGTGGTCATGTCGATGGGACGGATCGAGCAGATCGGCCGCCCGCAGGACATCCGCGCCCGGCCCGCCACCGAATTCGTGCGCGAATTCATTGCCGCGTGAGGGAGTATATCCGATGGACCAGATCGACCGACGCATCCTGACCGAGTTGCAGCGCGACGCGACGCTGCCGATCGTGGAACTGGCGCAAAGGGTGGGGCTGTCCGCCTCGCCCTGCTGGAAGCGGGTGCAGAAGCTGGAAAAGGCCGGGGTGATCACCGGGCGGGTGGCGCAGGTCGATCATGGCAAGGTCGGGCTGGGGCTGACGGTGCTGGTCGAAATCTCGGCCACCGAACATTCCGCCGAATGGCGCGACCGCTTTCTGGGCGCGGTGCAGCAATCGCCGGAGGTGATGGAGGTTTTGCGGCTCGGCGGCGATGCGGATTACCTCTTGCGCGTCACCGTGGCCGATACGCAGGGTTATGACGCCTTCTACCGCCGCCTGACCTCGGCCGTGGCCTTGCGGGCGGTGAGTTCGAAGTTCGTCATGGAAGTCGTCCACACCAAGCGCAGCCTGCCGCTCTTGGATGTGGCGTAAGATGGGCAGTATTGCCCATCCTACCGTTATAGGGCGCGCCTCTGATCAGGCGCGCAGGTCTGCCGGCAGGAGGGCGTCCGGCAGGTTCTGATAGGCCACCGGGCGCAGCCAGCGCCGGATCGCCATGGTGCCGACCGAGGTGGCGCCGAAGTTGGTCGAGGCGGGGTAGGGCCCGCCATGGACCTGCGCATCCACCACTTCCACGCCGGTCGGGAAGCCATTGGCGAGGATCCGGCCGGCTTTGCGTTCGAGGATCGGCATGAGGGCCTGAGCGATTTCGGTATCGGCCTCGTCCAAGAAGAGCGTGCAGGTCAGCTGGCCTTCCAGCCCCTGAGCCACCTCTTTCAGACCTGCCACATCCTTGACCCGAATGATCAGGCCGAGCGGGCCGAAGACTTCCTGCGCAAGGCTGTGATTGCCGACGAAATCGCCCGCCTTCACCTCGAAGAGGTCGGGCGAGGCCTTGCGGTCGGCGCTTTCGGTGGCCAGCACCCGCTTCACCCCCGCTTCGGCGGCGATCCGGTCGCGGCCGGCGCGGTAGGCGGCAGCGATGCCATCGGTCAGCATGGTCTGCGGGCCGATCTGCGATGCGGCCAGCTTGGCGGTTTCCACGAAGACATCCGCCTCGGGGCTGTCGATCATCACGGTGATGCCGGGATTGGTGCAGAACTGGCCGGCGCCCATGGTCAGCGAGCCGGCCCAGCCGCGGGCAATCTCCTCACCGCGGGCTTCGATGGCGGCGGGCAGGATGAACATCGGGTTGACCGAGCCGAGCTCGCCGAAGAAGGGGATCGGTTCGGGGCGCTGCGCGCAAAGGTCAAAGAGGGCGCGGCCGCCGAAGAGGCTGCCGGTGAAGCCCACGGCCTTGATCAGCGGGTGCTGGACCAGCGCCTCGCCGATGTCGCGCCCCGGGCCTTGCACCATCGAGAAGACGCCGGGGTGCAGGTCCAGCGCCTTGATCGCGGCGTCGATGGCCTGGGCCACGATCTCGCCGGTGCCGGGATGGGCCGGGTGGCCCTTGACGACCACCGGGCAGCCGGCGGCCAGGGCCGAGGCGGTATCGCCGCCGGCGGTGGAGAAGGCGAGCGGGAAGTTCGAGGCGCCGAAGACCGCGACCGGGCCGATCGGGCGTTGCACCATCTTGATATCGGGGCGCGGCGCGGGCTTGCGGTCGGGCAGGGCGGCGTCATGGCGGCGGTCGAGGTAGTCGCCCTTGCGGATATGGCTCGCGAAGAGGCGCAGCTGGCCGGTGGTCCGCCCACGCTCGCCTTCCAGACGCGCGGCCGGCAGGCCGCTTTCGGCCATGGCCACGGCGGTCAGCTCGGGGCCGCGCGCTTCGATCTCGTCAGCGATCTTTTCGAGGAAGACCGCCCGCGCCTCGCGGCTGAGGGCGGAGAAGCTGGGGAAGGCCGCCTCGGCGCCCATGACCGCCGCATCCACATCGGCGGGCGTGCCGGAGGAGAAGCTTTGCGGCTCGCCCGTCGCGGGGAAGGATTGGAAGGTCGCGGCGCTGGCAACCCAGGTGCCAGCAATCAGGTGCTTTCCGGTCAGCATGGTGGTCTCCTTGATCCGGCGGCCGGGGGTTTCGCACCCCCGGACCCCTGCGGGATATTTAGGCCAAAGTGAAGTCAAAGGAAGAAGGCGGGGACCATCTGTCTGCGCCCCAGCGTCAGGGCGTCGGCGACATGGGTCATCGGCGCAAGATCGACCTCGGACTGGCGGCGGGCGACGAGGTCGGCCATCCGGGCATAGAGCGCCGGATATTCGCCCATGATCGAATTCTCACCCGCCGCTTCGATCCCGTCGATCTCCAGCCGGTTGCCGCCCATCCTGAGGGCGAGGGTGCCCTGGGTGGTCTCGATGTCGAAGTCCCAGGTCTGCGGGCCTTCCTGGCGCCAGTCGAAATCGGCGGTGACATTGTCCGAAAAGGTCAGATCGGCCGCAATCGCGGTCTGGCAGTTTTCCGGGAAGGTCAGGGTGGCAGCGGTCAGATGCACCGGCTTCGGCAGGATCTCTGTCATGATCGACAAAGCGTTGATGCCGGGGTCGAAGACGCCCATGCCACCGGGTTCGAAGACCCAGTTCTGGCCGGGATGCCAGCGCCGCACATCCTCGCGCCAGGTGATGTGGCATTTGGTGATGGTCTTGTCGGCGAGCCAGACCTTGGCCGGGGCGACCGCATAGGCCATCCGGCTGTGCCAGGTCGTGTAAAGCGTCAGGCCCTTTTCGGCGGCCAGCGCCTCCAGCGCGTGAACCTCGGCCAGGGTGGCACCCGGTGGCTTTTCCAGCATGACGTGACGGCCCGCAAGCAGGGCCGCCTCGGCATAGGCAAAGCGCGGCACCGGGGGCACGCAAAGCGAGACCACCGGCACATCGGGCCGCGCCGCGAGGAAGGTGGCGAAATCGGTGAAGGCTTCGACGCCTTCGACCGAACCCTTGCGGCTGATCGTCGCCGCAAGCTCCCAATCCGGGGAATTGGCGATCGCCGGGACATGCTGGTCCACGGCGATCTTGCCCACGCCGACGAGTGCGACTTTCATCAGTGCGAATCCTTGCCGACCGGGTTGCCACGGCAGCCCTTGAGGAAATCGAGGTCGGCGCCGGTGTCGGCACCCTGCACATGGCGGTGGTGCAGCAGGGCATAGCCCGAGTCCGGCGGCACGATGCGGCTTTCCCATTTGGCCAGGCGCGCAGCGAGGTCGGCATCGGAAATGTCCAGATGCAGGCGGCGGTTCGGCACGTCGAGTTCGATCATGTCGCCGTTCTGCACGACGGCGAGCGGGCCACCAGCCGCAGCTTCGGGCGAGGTGTGCAGGACCACGGTGCCGAAAGCGGTGCCCGACATGCGGGCGTCCGAGATGCGGACCATGTCGGTGATGCCCTTGCGCAGGATCTTCGGCGGCAGGCCCATGTTGCCGACCTCTGCCATGCCCGGATAGCCCTTGGGGCCGCAGTTCTTCAGGACCATGACGCAGGTCTCGTCGATGTCCAAAGCCTCGTCGTTGATCTTGGCCTTGTAGTCGTCGATGTCCTCGAACACCACGGCGCGGCCGCGGTGGGTCATCAGGGCAGGGGTGGCGGCCGAGGGCTTCAGCACCGCACCCTTGGGCGCGAGGTTGCCCTTGACCACGACCACGCCGCCCGACTGGGTCAGCGCCTTTTCGGCCGGCAGGATGACGTCCTCGTTGTGGTTGGTCACGTCCTTGACCTGATCCCAGGCGGTCTGGCCGGACACCGTCAGCGCGTCCTTGTGCAGAAGGCCCGCTTCGCCGAGGCGCTTGATGACGACGGGCAGGCCGCCGGCATAGAAGAACTCTTCCATCAGATACTTGCCCGAGGGCATCAGGTTCACGATGGTCGGCACGTCGCGGCCGCAACGGTCCCAGTCTTCCAGCGTCAGGTCAATGCCGACCCGGCCAGCGATGGCCAAGAGGTGGATCACGGCATTGGTCGAACCGCCGATGGCCGCATTGGTGCGGATGGCGTTCTCAAACGCTTCTTTCTTCAGGATGTCGGAGGGCTTCAGGTCATCCTTGACCATCTGCACGATCCGCCGCCCGGTCAGCTGCGCCATCACGCGGCGCCGGCTGTCCACGGCGGGAATGGCGGCGTTGCCCGACAGGGCCATGCCCAAGGCTTCCGCCATCGAGGCCATGGTGGAGGCGGTGCCCATCGTGTTGCAGGACCCGGGGCTGCGGCTCATCGAAGCTTCGGCCTCGACGAACTCTTCCTTGGTCATCTTGCCGGCCTTCACGGCTTCGGAGAATTTCCAGAGGTGGGTGCCGGAGCCAACCCGCTCGTTCTTGTAATAGCCGTTCAGCATCGGCCCGCCGGTCACGACGATCGAGGGCAGGTCGGTCGAGGCCGCCGCCATCAGAAGCGAGGGCGTGGTCTTGTCGCAGCCGACCAAGAGCACACAGCCGTCCATCGGTTGGCCGCGCATCTGTTCCTCGACCGCCATGGCGGCGAGGTTGCGGAACATCATCGCGGTCGGGCGGAAGGCGGATTCCGAGGTCGAGAACACCGGCACTTCGACCGGGAAGCCGCCGGCCTCGTAGATCCCGTGCTTGACGCGTTGGGCGAGGTCATTGAGGTGGGCGTTGCAGGGCGTCAGCTCCGACCAGGTGTTGAGGATGCCGATCACCGGGCGCCCGTCGAACAGGTCCGGCGGGAAGCCCTGGTTCTTCATCCAGCCCCGGTGGTAGATATTGTCCTTCGAGGTCCCGCCAAACCAGGTTTGCGAGCGGAGTTTGCGGGGCCAGGCGGCGGGTTTGAAGGTCATTTCATCCTCACAGGGGTTTCACTGTGGTCGTGCCCGATTGGCCGGGCGCGAAGGTCAGGGGATTGGTCAGCGGCAGACCGAATTCGGCGACTTCGATCTCGAAGACATCGCCAGCGGTCGTCTTGATGCCATCGGCAAAGGACAGGGTCGCAGTGCCGAAGAAGTGGACATGCAGATCGCCGGGCTGCCGGAAGAGGTCGTATTTGAAGTGGTGGTGTTCCAGGTTGGCGAAGGTATGCGACATGTTCGCCTCGCCCGACAGGAAGGGCTTCTCCCAGATCACCTTGCCATCGCGGCGGATGCGGCTGGTGCCGCGGATGTCGGCGGGCAGATCGCCCACCAGGATCTCGGGGCCATAGGAGGCCTCGCGGAGCTTGGAATGGGCGAGCCAGAGGTAGTTGACCCGCTCGGTCACATGGTCGGAGAATTCATTGCCAAGCGCCCAGCCGATCCGGTGGACCGTGCCATCCGGGCCGACGATGTAGATGCCGGCCAGTTCCGGCTCTTCGCCGCCATCCTCGGCAAAGCCGGGGGCGGTGAGGGGCGCGCCGGGGGCGACGGCGACGCTGCCGTTGCCCTTGTAGAACCACTCGGGCTGGGCGCCGACGGCACCAGCGGCCGGGCGGCCGCCTTCCAGACCCATGCGGAACATCTTCATGCTGTCGGTCAGGGTCTCGGCCCCGTCCAGTTTCGCATGCATCGCATCGCGGGCCGAGGCGCTGCCCAGATGGGTCAGCCCGGTGCCGGTCAGATGCAGGTGGGCGGCATCGGGATGGGTGACGGGCAAGAGAAGACGGCCTTCGGCGGCGGCGGCGGCCAGATCGACCACCTCGCCCAGACCCTTCGCCTTCACTTCGGCGGCCAAATCATGACCGGCGGCGATGGCCGACAGGGCCAGATCATAGACCGAGGTTGCCCCCGTGACGGCCCGGGCCACCGATCCCTCGCGGGCAACCACAACCAGACCGCTGGCGGTTTGAATTTGAGACAGATGCATGGCAGACCTTACTTGGATTTGTTGTAAACGTCGAAGATCACGGCAATCAGCAGGACCAACCCCTTGATCATCATCTGGTATTCAATGCCCACGCCGAGGATCGACATGCCCATGTTCATGACGCCCATGATCAGCGCACCGACCACGACGCCGACGATCTTGCCCGAACCGCCCGTCATCGACGCGCCGCCGATGAAGACCGAGGCGATGGCGTCCAGCTCGAAGCCCGTGCCGGCCTTGGGCGTGGCCGAGTTCAGGCGCGCCGTCACGACCATCCCGGCCAAGGCCGCCAGAACGCCCATGTTGACGAAGCAGAAGAAGACCAGGCGGTCGGTGCGGATGCCCGAAAGCTTGGCGGCCTTCTCGTTCCCGCCAAGCGCATAGATGCGGCGGCCGGGCGTCGTGTTCTCGGTGAAGAAGGCGTAGAGGATGGTCAGCACGACAAGGATGACCATGACATCCGGCAAGCCACGGAAATAGGCCAGCTGCCAGCCGACGAAGGCCACACCGGCCGAGATGATCAGGCTGCGGCCGATGAAGAATCCCATCGGCTCCGGCTCGGTGCCGAATTCCATATCGCGCGCCCGGGCCCGGAAGCCGGCCCAGAAGGTTGCCATGATCGCCACGACGATGGCGGCCAGCGCCAGCCCATTGGGCTTGCCGATGCCGAAGATATCGGGGACGAAGCCGTTGGCCATGGCCTGGAAGGCCGGCGGGAAGGGGCCGATGTTCTGCCCGCTGAGCAGCCACATCGTCGCACCGCGGAACACCATCATGCCGGCCAGGGTCACGATGAAGGAGGGGATGCGCCAATAGGCCACCCAATAACCCTGCATGGCGCCGATCAGACCGCCGACCACCAGGGTCGCCGGGATCACCACATAGAAGGGCAGGCCAAGGTTGATCGTCATCCAGGCCGAAGCAGCACCCGTGAAGGCCGCGACCGAGCCGACCGACAGGTCGATATGGCCCGAGACGATGACCAGAAGCATCCCGAGGGCCAGAATGATCACATGGCCGTTCTGCAGGAAGATGTTGGTGATATTGGCCGAGTTCAGGAAGTCCTTCCCGTCCATCTTCAGCATGACCGTGAAGAAGACCACGATGGCGACCAGCGCCAGCAACATGCCGTTCTCGCGCAGGTGGCCGCCCAGAATGGCGCCCGCGCCCTTGCTCTCTTTTGTTGCAGCCATCATGCCACCATTCCCCCGCTTTGCACTTCGCTGTCGTCATGGCCCTTCAGGATCAGGCTCATGATCTTTTCCTGGCTGGCTTCCTCGCGGGTCAGCTCGCCCACAAGCTCGCCCTCGGACATCACATAGATCCGGTCGCACATGCCCAGAAGCTCGGGCATTTCCGACGAGATCATCACCACGCCACGCCCCTGCGCGGCCAGTTCGTTCATGATGCCGTAGATTTCAAACTTGGCCCCCACGTCGATGCCGCGCGTCGGCTCGTCGAGGATCAGGACCTGCGGATCGGCGAAGAGCCATTTCGACAGGACCACCTTCTGCTGGTTGCCGCCCGACAGGTTCACCACCTTCTGGTTCACATCCGGCGTGCGGATCGCCAGCGCCTTGCGGTAATCCTCGGCCACCTTCTGTTCGCGCGGGTGGTTCAGGATGCCGTTCTTGGAAATGCCGAAGAGGTTGGCGAGGCTGATGTTGCGCAGGATCGGCTCTTCCAGGATCAGGCCCAGCGTCTTGCGGTCCTCGGTCACATAGGCCAGACCCGACTTGATCGCCTTCGAGACGGTCGAGGTATCGGCAACCGCGCCACCCAGCTTGACCTGGCCCGAGATGTTGCGGCCATAGCTGCGGCCGAAGATCGACATGGCAAGCTCGGTCCGGCCCGAGCCCATCAGGCCCGCGATGCCGACGATCTCGCCCTTGGCGACGGTGAAGGAGGCGTTCTTGATCATCTGGCGCTGATGCTGTTCGGGATGCCAGACGTTCCAGTTCGTGACCTCCATCAGCGTCTCGCCGATCTTGGGGGTGCGTTCGGGATAGCGGTGCGCCATGTCGCGGCCCACCATGTCGCGGATGATCCGCGCTTCGGAAATGTCTTCGGCATCCAGCGTCGAGACGGTCGCCCCGTCCCGGATCACCGTGATCCGGTCGGCCACGCGCGAGATCTCGTTCAGCTTGTGGCTGATGATGATCTGGGTGACCCCTTGATTCTGCAGTTCCAGCATCAGGTCGAGCAGCTTCTGGCTGTCGTTCTCCTGCAGGGCCGCGGTCGGCTCATCGAGGATCAGCAGGCGCACATCCTTGGCCAGGGCCTTGGCAATCTCGATCAGCTGCTGCTTGCCGACGCCGAGCTTTTCGATCTTGGTGCCCGGCGGTTCGTCCAGGCCGACCTTCTTCAGCAGGGCCTCGGTCTTCTGGAAGGCGAGGGGCCAGTTGATCACGCCATTGCTTGCGATCTCGTTGCCCAGAAACAGGTTTTCGGCAATCGACAGAAGCGGCACCAGGGCCAGCTCCTGGTGGATGATGATGATGCCCTTCTCTTCGCTGTCGCGGATCGAGCGATTCTCCAGCAGCTTGCCGTCATAGTAGATTTCGCCGCCATAGGAGCCGACGGGGTAGACCCCGGACAGCACCTTCATCAGCGTCGATTTTCCCGCGCCATTCTCGCCGCAGATCGCATGGATCTCGCCGGCCTTGACGGTCAGATCGACGTGATCCAGGGCGCGCACGCCGGGGAAAACCTTGCTGATCCCGCGCATTTCCAGAAGTGTCGACATTCATTCCCCCGCATGAGGCCCCGATGAAGGGCAACATGGCCGCGGCCCGATCCTGGGCTGCGGCCATGATCCGTCTTTCAGTCTAGCAGATTACTTCAGTTGGTCTGCGGTGTAATAGCCCGAACCGACGAGGACGGCCTCGTAGTTGGACTTGTCGACCGGAACCGGCTTCAGAAGGTAGGACGGCACGACCTTGACGCCATTGTCATAGGTCTTGGTGTCGTTGACTTCCGGCGTGCCGCCCGACAGGACGGTGTCGACCATCTTGACGGTGACCTTGGCCAGCTCGCGGGTGTCCTTGAAGATCGAGGAATACTGCTCGCCCGCGATGATCGACTTGATCGACGGGATTTCGCAGTCCTGACCGGTGACGATCGGCATCTTCAGATCGCCCGAGCCATAGCCCACACCCTTGACCGAGGACAGGATGCCGATCGACAGACCGTCGTAGGGCGACAGCGCGCCGTGCAGCTTCTTGTCGCCGTAGTTGGAGGACAGAAGGTTGTCCATACGGGCTTGCGCGACCGAACCGTCCCAACGCAGGGTGCCGCAGACCTTCATGTCCATCTGACCCGACGGCACGGCGATCTCGCCGGCGTCGATCATCGGCTTCAGGACGGACATGGCGCCGTCGAAGAAGAAGAAGGCGTTGTTGTCGTCCGGCGAGCCGCCGAAGAGTTCGACGTTCCACGGCTTCACGTCCGGGAAACGCTCTTTCAGGCCGTTGACCAGCGAGGTCGCCTGCAGGACGCCAACCTGGAAGTTGTCGAAGGTGGTGTAGAAGTCGACATCGCCCGACTGACGGATCAGGCGGTCATAGGCCACGACCTTGATGCCGGCAGCGGCGGCGTTGGCCAGCGCGTTCGACAGGGTGGTGCCGTCGATCGCGGCCACGATCAGGGCCTTGACGCCCGAGGTGATCATGTTCTCGATCTGGCTCAGCTGGGTCGGGATATCGTCTTCGGCATATTGCAGGTCAGCGTCGTAGCCCGCTTCCTTGAACTGCGCGACCATCGATTCGCCGTCATGGATCCAGCGGGTCGAGGATTTGGTGGGCATCGCGATGCCGATCGTGCCCTTGCTGGCGGCGAAAGCCGGCATGCCAATGATCGTCGTGGCCGAAGTCGCGCCAACCAGCGCCAGAAGCGCACGTCTAGAAATATTCATGAGTAGTCCTCCCAGGCCGCAACCCTCTTGCGGCGAAAACCTTACGAAACGGCGGTTTTTCCGTCGTCTTCGTCTGGCGACAGTTGCAACGCCAAAGTATATCAGTCAAATGATGTTTTAGAATGAAAACATGGCGAATTGGTTATGTCTCAAGTTCACCGCTCTGACAGCCTGCTGCGCAAGGGGCTGAAGTTCAGCCACCTGAGGCTTTTGGCGGCGCTGGCGGAATCCGAACAGCTGACCAAGGCGGCCAGCCTGATCGGCATCTCGCAACCGGCGGCCTCGCGGCTGGTGGGCGAGATCGAGGGGATCATCGGGGCGGCGGTGCATGAACGCACCGGGCGCGGGGTCGGGCTGACAGCGATGGGCCGGGCGCTGGCCTTGCGGGCACAGCGCGTGCGGCTGGAGCTGGACGATGCCGCCCGCGACCTGGCCGAGATCGCGATGGGCGGTGTCGGCCATGTCCGCATAGGCGCCGTGACTGGCCCCGCGCTCGACCGGGTTCTGCCGGCCCTGCAGGACGAGGCCTTCCATCACCCCAATGTGACGGTGGAGGTCGTGGTCTCGCCCTCCGATGTCCTGTGCGAACAGCTACTCGCCGGGCGCCTCGATTTCGCCGTGGGCCGCTTGCCCGAGGGCCCGCGGACCGAGGCGCTGACCTTCGTGCCGATCGAGGTGGAGCCGGTGGCCCTGATGGTGCGCAGCGGCCATCCGCTTCTGGCGCAGAACACCGTCCTGCAGGCGAGCGAGACCCTGGCCTATGACTGGGTGATGCCGGGGCCGGAATCGCTGCTGACCCGCAGCGTCCATGCCCGGCTGCACAGCCTCGGCCTGCCCAAGCCGACGCAGCGGCTCTGGACCGCGTCCTTCCTTCTGACGCTGGCCATGCTGCACAAATCCGACGGGATTGCCGCGATGTCGCGCGCCTCGGCGGCGCAGTTCGCCACGGGGGAGGGCGCGGCCTTCGCCCTCCTGCCGATCGACCTTGGCATCGAGGTGGAGCCTTTCGGGCTGATCACACGGCAGAAGGTCTCGCTTACCGCCGCCTCGCAGCGCCTCGCCGA
Source organism: Rhodobacter sp. P1_C2 (assembly GCF_056406375.1). NCBI lineage: Bacteria > Pseudomonadati > Pseudomonadota > Alphaproteobacteria > Rhodobacterales > Rhodobacter > Rhodobacter sp. P1_C2. The sequence goes on along the minus strand of NZ_JBFUAG010000009.1, from coordinate 156,236 downwards.
CCTGATCCTGAAGGCGCCGGACTAACGGGTAAAGCGGGCAGGGGAAAGCTGCGCCACCAGGGCCGGCTCCAGCTCCGGCACGCGGCCCAACGTCAGGTCGGCGACCAGCTGGCTTGCCGCGGGCGAGGTCTGAAAGCCGTAACCGCCTTGCCCCGCCAGCCAGATGAAGGCCTGCTCCGCCACATCCGGCCCGATCACCAGCACCCGGTCCGGCGCAAAGGTCCTGAGGCCCGCCCAGGAGCTGAGAAGGCGGGTCACCGGCTCGGTCACCATCTCCTCATAGCGGGCGAGGCCCTCGGCCAGCACCATGTCATCGGCCCAGGCGTCATGCGGGTCCATCGGATGCTCCTCGGCCGGCGAGACGATCAAGGCCCCGGCATCCGGCTTGGCATACCAGCTTTCGCCACAGCCGAAGATCATCGGCCATGTCGAGACGTCATGCCCGCCCGGCGCCGGGATCCGCGCCATCGAGCGGCGGTTGGGCTGAAATCCCAGGGGCGCCACGCCCGCAAGCTTCGCCACCTCGTCCACCCAGGCCCCGGCCGCGTTGAGCATGAGCCGCGCGGTGATCTCCTGCCCGCCCGCCGTGACGCGCCAGCCGCCCGGGATCTTCGCAATCGCGGTGACGCGGGCATTGAGACGGATCTCCGCGCCATGTGCCCTGGCGGTGCGGGCAAAGCCCTGCAGCAGAAGGTCAGTGTCGATGTCCCAGGCATGGTCGGCCAGCGCCGCAAAGGCCACCATCTCGGGGTTGAGGATCGGCACCAGGGCCCGCGCCTCCTCCACCGAAATGGCCGCGACTCCGAGGTCGGCAATCTCGCGGGCGAAATCCTCCGCCTGATCGGCCCGGCCCAGCACCATCAACCCGCGCGGCGCCAGTACCCCCGGCACCCCGCGGAGATAATCGCCCGAGGCCATCGACAGGCCCACCACCGGCGCCAGCCCGTAACGCGGCTCGTAAAGTGCCGCCGACCGGCCCGAGGCATGATGCGCCAGCGCCGCCTCGGCCTCGAGCAGCACGACCTTGCCCGCAGGCGCCAGCCGCGCCGCCGCCGAAACCCCGGCGATGCCGCCGCCGATGATCAGGAATTCCGCGTCCATGATGATCCCCATTTTCGCCAAGTCCTTCCACGCTTTGCCCGAAGACACAAGCCGGGGACAAAGTCCGGGAAGATGGGCAGATTGCCCATCCTACCGCCCGGCGGCATCGCCCTTGATAAAGGTGGCAGGCCGCGCTGGCCCGATCGACCAGCGCGCCCGAACAAACCCGGCACGCGCAATGCCCCTTTGCTCTTTGCCCAAATACTCCCGCCGGAGGCGCAGGCCAGCCACAGGCGCCCCCCTGTCCGGTAGGATGGGCAATCTGCCCATCTTCCCAAAGCAAAAAGGCCCGCACGGGGCGGGCCTTTCCGAAATTTCAGAACCTCTTACGAGGCGCTTTCGACGCCCTTGACGAACCAGTCGATCACCGCGAGGTCGGCCAGCGCCATCACCTCGCCCTCCTTCACGCGCAGCTTGCCGTCCTGGTCATAGATCGGGCCGGTGAAGATGTCGTAGGTCCCGGCCTTGTAGCCCGCCTGCACGTCATCGGCGAGTTTGGCCACATCGGCTGGCACGTCCTTGGAATAGGGCGCGATGACCACGGTGCCTTCCTTGAACCCGTCCCAGGTGTCGGCCGATTTCCACGACCCGTCGAGGATCGCCTTGGCGCGTTCGACGTAATAGGGGCCCCAGATATCCTCGATCGCGGTCAGATGGGCGTTCGGGGCAAAGGTCGACATGTCGGCGCCCTGGCCAAAGCCATGCAGGCCCTTCTGCTCCAGGATCTGCAGCGGGCCGGGGCTGTCGGTATGGGTGGTGACGATGTCGCAGCCGAGGTTGATCAGCGTCTCGGTCGCGGCGGCCTCTTTCGGCGGGTCGAACCAGCTGTCGATCATGACGAGCTTCACGGTCGCCTTCGGGTTCTGCTTCTGCGCGGCCAGGCAGAAGGAGTTCACGCCCAGGACCACCTCCGGCACCTTGTAGGAGCCGAGATAGCCCAGCACGCCCTCTTTCGACATCTTGCCCGCGATGGTGCCCAGAACGGCGCGGCCCTCGTGGAATTTCGAGTTGTAGGTCGACACGTTGTCGGCCCGCTTGTAGCCGGTGCAATGTTCGAACTTCACGTCCGGGAACTCGCCCGCGACCTGGATCGTCTGGTCCATATAGCCGAAAGAGGTGGTGAAGATCAGCTTGCAGCCCTGCTGCGCCAGATCGCGCATGACCGGGATGGCGCTGGCGTCTTCGGCGACGTTCTCGACATAGATCGTCTCGACCTGATCGCCCAATTCGCTTTCGACCTGCTCGCGGCCCTTGTTATGCGCCCAGGTCCAGCCATAGTCGCCGATCGGGCCGAGGAAAACGAAGCCGATCTTCACCTTGTCGGCCGCCAGCGCGGGTTTGGCCAGGGTGGAAAGGGCGGCAACACCGGCCCCTTTCATCAGCGTGCGCCGAGAGATTTTGGTCATCAGACTCTCCTGTTGGTTTCTTATTAGGATGATGGAAGGAACGGTTTGCCAAGGCAAGCGGGCGCATTGGCCCCCGCCGTGCCGCGGGACGAGATGAAAGACAGGGCAACCACGGTCATGGCATAGGGCATAGCGGCCCAGAACTGACTGGGCAAGAACGAGAATCCTGCGGCTTTGGCGTAAAGCTCCAAGGCCATCAGGATGCCGAAGAAATAGGCGCCTGCCAAGAGCCGCCCGGTGCGCCAGCCGGCGAAGACCACCAACGCCAGCGCGATCCAGCCGCGCCCCGCCGTCATCTTCTCGGCCCACATCGGCGTGATGACCATGCTGAAATAGCAACCGCCGATCCCCGCCATGGCGCCGCCGAAGGCGATGGCAGCATAGCGGACCTTGACCACCGAATAGCCGATCGAATGGGCCGAGAGGTCGTTCTCCCCCACCGCGCGCAGGATCAGCCCGGCGCGGGTGGATTTGAGGAACCAGGCCGTCAAGGGCACCATGATCAGGGCGAAATAGACGATGGGCGAATAGCCGAAGAACAGCTGCCAGATCGGGTCTTTCGCCAGGCTGGCCGGAAAGACCGACAGGAAGGGCACCACGATCCGCCCGGTGAAGCTGAGGCCCAGAAGCGACGACAGCCCCGTGCCGAAGATCGTCAGCGCCAGCCCCGTCGCCACCTGGTTGGAATTGAGCTGCAGGACCAGCACCGCAAACAGCATGCTTGCCAGCGCGCCCCCCGCGGCCGCGCCCAGGACGCCCATCCAGGGGTTGAAGGTCATCACCGTGACGCCAAAGCCGGAAATGGCGCCGACCAGCATCATCCCCTCGACCCCGAGGTTGAGGACGCCGGATTTCTCCACCACCAGTTCACCAAGGCCCGCCAGCAGGATCGGCGTGGTCAGCCCGACCACGGTGATGATGGCGGGAATGCCGTAAGTGACGAAGAATGCGAGGATTTCGCCAAAGGACATCTCAGACCCCCGCCTTGGTTGCATGTTTGGCCGAAGGCACCAGCCGGACGCGGTAGCGCACCAGGATGTCGCTGGCCAGGATGAAGAACAGCATCATCGCCTGAAAGATCCCGGCGGTGGAGTTCGGAATATGGACCGAGGTCTGCGCCATCTGCCCGCCAACGTAAGTCACCGCCAGAACCGTCCCGGCCAGAAGGCAGCCGAGCGGGTTCAACCGGCCAAGGAAGGCCACGATGATCGCGGTGAAGCCATAGCCCGAGGGAAAGCCAAGGTCGATCTTGTGCAGGACGCCGGCAAACTCCAGCCCGCCGGCCAGCCCGGCCATGGCGCCGCTCAGGGTCAGCGTCGCCCAGATCGTCCGCTTGGCGTCGAACCCGCCATGCCGCGCCGCGATGGGGGAGGAGCCTACGACCCGGACCTGATAGCCGAACTCCGACCGCGCCATGATGACCCAGAAGACGAAGGGCAGGATCAGCGCCACCAACACGCCCAGATGCACGGTCGAGCCGGGCCAGACCGGCAGGCTCTGGCTGTCGGCCAAGGGCGCCGTGGCAGGAAAGTTGCGCCCGTTGGGGTCTTTCCACGGCCCGCCGACCAGATAGCCCAGCACCTGCAACGCGACATAGGTCAGCATCAGGCTGGACAGGATCTCGTTCACGTTGAACCTGGTGCGCAGGATCGCCGGGACCGCGGCCCAGATCGCGCCGCCGAGGATCGCGGCAAGGATCATCAAGAGCACGACGAAGAAGCCGCCCGTCGCCCCGAAGCCGATGCCGACCCCCGCCGCACAAAGCGCCCCGATCACATATTGCCCCTCGGCCCCGATGTTCCAGACCTGTGCCCGGTTGCCCACCGACAGACCCAGCGCAATGATGATCAAGGGCGCCGCCTTCAGCGCCACGTCCTGCCATTTGTAGCTGTTGAGCAGGGGGGACAGGAAGATATCCACCACCGCCCGGAAGCCCTTGATGCCGATGAGGTCGAAGACCACGATCCCGATCAGCATGGTCAGCAGAACCGAAGCCACCGGCGTGATCACCAGCATCGCCATGCTCGGCTCGCGGCGTTTTTCCAGTTTAATGCGCATGGGCGATCTCCCCGCTTGCGGTTTCGCCGTGGATGCCGCCCATCAAGAGGCCGATCTCGTCGATCTTGGCCTCTGACACCTTCATCGGTTTCGACAGGTGCCCGCCGTTGATCACGGCCAAAGTGTCGCAAAGGCTGAGAAGTTCGTCCAGATCCTGGCTGATCACCACGATGGCCGATCCGGTCGCGGCAAGGTCGACCAGGGCCTGATGGATGGCCGAGGCCGCGCCCGCATCGACGCCCCAGGTCGGTTGGCTGACCACCAGAACCTGCGGGCGCTGCAGGATCTCGCGGCCCATGATGTATTTCTGCAGATTGCCGCCCGACAGGCTTTCGGCCATGGCCCCCGGTCCGGTGGCCTTGACGGCAAAGGCCTCGATCACCTCGCCGGCATAGGTCCGCGCGGCCTTCGGGTCGATCAGCCCGGCCCGCACCATGCCCAGCCGGTCGCGCGCGGTCAGGATCGCATTGTCGGCCAAAGAAAACACCGGCACGGCGGCATGGCCGTTGCGCTCCTCGGGGACCGAGGCGACCCCCTTGGCCCGCCGCTCGCGCGCCTTCATCTGGCCAAGCGCCGCGCCATCGACGCTGACGCTGTCGGCCGAGACATTGGGCTCCTCGCCCGACAGGGCCAGCAACAGCGCGTTCTGCCCATTGCCGGCCACGCCCGCGATGCCGAAAATCTCCCCGGCGCGGACGGTGAAGCTGATGTCCTTCAAGGCGGTGCCGAAGGGGCCGTCAGCCGGCATCGACAGCGCCTTGACCACCAGCTTGGGTGCGCCGAACTCCCGCCCGTCGCCGCGCTGGATATCCTTCAGACTGCCGCCGATCATCTTCTCGGCCATCGAGCGCGAGGTCTCCACCTTGGGATCGCAGGTATCCACCAGCTTGCCGCCGCGCAGGATGGTGGCGGTGTCACAGAGCGCCTTGATCTCATGCAGCTTGTGGCTGATGTAGAGGATCGAACAGCCCTCGGCCGCCAGCTTGCGCAGCACGATGAACAGCTGATCCACCTCCTGCGGGGTCAGGACCGAGGTCGGCTCGTCCATGATCAGAAGCTTGGGGTTGAGCAGAAGCGCGCGGACGATCTCGATCCGCTGACGCTCGCCCACCGACAGGGTGGAGACGATGCGGTGCGGTTCCAGCTTCAGCCCGTATTGGCCCATCACGGCGAGGATCTTGCTTTCCAACTCGCGCGCCGGGATCTTGGCATCCATGCCGAGGGCGATGTTCTCCAGCACCGTCATCGCCTCGAACAGGCTGAAATGCTGGAAGACCATGCCGATGCCCAGCTTGCGGGCGGCCTTGGGGTTGGCGACCGTCAAGGGCTGGCCATCCCAGCGGATCTCGCCCTCGTCGGGCTGCATGATGCCGTAGATCATCTTGACGAGAGTGGACTTGCCCGCCCCATTCTCGCCCAGAAGCGCATGGATCTCGCCCGGCTTGACCGAGAAACTGACATGGTCATTGGCCAGAACCCCGGGAAACCGCTTGGTGATGCCGGTCAGCTGAAGGCGGGCGTCAGGGCTTTGCATCGGCACTCCGTAGGTCAGGGCAGATTGTAGTGGCCCGAGGGCGCAGGATTGGGGCAGGGTCGGGACGGGTCAGGGATTGAAAAGTGATGACCAAAGGCGGCGTTCTTGTATATGTAGCCGGAATTTGAAGCAGCTTCTTGAAAGCGGTACAAGTCGGCCCGGCCCGGCGCCGCACCTTCGCCGCTGTCCCGCCAAAGCCATGCTTTTCCCAAGAAAATCCCCCGAAAGCCGCTGGTTCAGCCGTCTTTTGCGGCTGTTTTCTGGGCCAAGCCTAGACCGGAACCCTGCCGCGAAACAAGGTCTTCCCGCGGAAGCCTTGCGATATCTGCCCAAGTTGAGGGCAATTGCCCGAAATCCGGGCGACCCTTGTCTGGCGCGGCTGAGGGGTGGACTTGCCAGAACCGGCAAAGGCGGCAACTCTTGGCGAAACCTTGAAGGGAGAGACCCATGCCCGCAGCCGAACTCGACCATGAAGCCTTTCTGCGCCGCGCCATCGCCGAATCCGCCAAGGCGCGGGCGGCGGGCAACCATCCTTTCGCCTCGATCCTGGTTGGCCCGGACGGAACCGTGCTGATGACCCAGCACAACGCCTATATGCCCGACCATGACATGACCGGCCATGCCGAGCGCGTGCTGATGACCCGCGCCTCGACCACGCTGCCCAGGGATTTGCTGAAGGAGTGTACGATCTACACCTCGGCCGAACCCTGTGCGATGTGCGCCGGGGCGATCTACTGGACCGGGCTGAAGCGCGTGGTCTTCGGGCTGACCGAGAAGGATCTGAAGAAGATCACCGGCGACCACCCGGAAAACCCGACGCTGGACCTGCCCTGCCACATCGTCTTTGCCGCCGGTCAGCGCCAGGTCGAGGTGATCGGCCCGATGCTGGAGGCCGAGGCGGCCGCGGTCCACGAAGGCGCCTGGGATTAGCCAAGATGGGCAGTATTGCCCATCCTACGGTTGCATGTCAGGCTTGACGCATGGTCGTGCCGTTTCTTCTTCTGGTGATTTCCGTGGCCGGCCTGCTGACCGCATGGGCCGGCTACCTGCCGCCGGACCGGATCTGGCTTTCGGCGCTTGGCATCCTTCTCAGCCTCTTTGTGCTTCTGGTCCGGGCGCGGAGAGCGGCGCGGGCACCGAAGCGGGCACCGGTCAAGGAGCGCTGGATCCTGGTCGACGGATCGAACGTGATGCACTGGAAAGACGGCACGCCACAGATCGCCACGCTCTGCGAGGTGCTGGGCCGCCTTGATGCACTCGGCTTCACCCCCGGCGTGGTTTTCGATGCCAATGTCGGCTACAAGCTGCTGGGCCGGTATGTGGATGACAATGACCTGGCCCATGTTCTGGGCCTGCCCGGCGCGCGCGTCTTCGTGGCCGGCAAGGGCACGCCGGCGGACCCTCTCCTGCTCGCCTCGGCGCGCAAGGTCGGGGCGAGGATCGTCACCAACGACCGCTATCGCGATTGGGCCGAGACCCATCCCGAGGTTGCAACGCCCGGGTATCTGGTCACGGGCGGCTACCGGCGCGGCGAGCTTTGGCTGGATCTGAAGCGGGAGGCTCAGTAGTCTGGCGCAAACCCCGTGGCCGCGTCCACGGCTTGCGGTCTGCCGTCGAGGAACAACTGCCCGATCCGCGGCGCCGTGCGGGCGATGATCTTGCCGCGGCGGATGACGGCGAGTTTGACGGCCTTGAGGCGCAAGGCCTCGGCGGGGTCGCGGGCAGGCACCGCAGGTTTTCTAGCCCGCCGTTAGGCATGAAGCCTTGTAGTCCGCCTGTGCCAAAGAAAGGCCCTCTGCGCTATACTGACGTGCGAGCCTTTGATACATTGCAGGCGCAAGGCGGGAGGGATCCTGGTCCGACCCGATTTCCTGTTGAACAAAGTCGGCCCAAGCATATCTCTCTGCGGGACATGGCCTGCAATCGCCTCGTTTCAAAGCCTGCTGAAGGACGGCTGTCGCTTAGGCAAGGGTTGCGTGGCTTTTGTCCAAGTCCATCCCGCCCCGCCCAACGAACGCACTTGGGATGTCGATGGGTTTACAGTGTTCATCCGCCAGAGGCGAAGCCAGGCCGGACTGCGCAATCGTTGACAAGGCCAGTAGGAAAGCGATCAACAGAGGCGTGGGGCTGGTCAATGCAATTCCTCCGAAGACAATTCAACTGATGCAAGGACGGGCGTCGCGCATTCCCGCGATCATCAATAAACGAAATTTAATCAATGCCTTGATTGCCATTCTTCATCTTGCTTCCTTTCAACCTCTCCCTGATGCGTAAAATCACGGTTAACGCCGCCTTTTAGCCCCGCGCGTAGAGACGGAAGGAAGACCGAAGAAAGACCCAAGGCAGACCGCCGCTTTGCGCCAAAGTTCAGGGATTAACCCAGCGCCCGCAAGGGCTTGGCGGCTCAGTACTCCGGCGCAAAGCCTGTGGCGGGATCGACGGCTTGCGGTCTTCCATCGAGGAACAATTGCCCGATCCGGGGGGCGGTGCGGGCGATGACCTTGCCGCGCCGGATCACCGCCAGCTTGGCCGCCTTCAACCGCAAGGCCTCGGCGGGGTCGCGGGCTTGCAGAAGGACGAGGTCGGCGTGGCAGCCGGGGGTCAGGCCGTAGCCCTCCAGCCCCATCGTCTTGGCGGAGTTGGTGGTCAGCGCCTGGAAGATCGCGGATTTCTCCTCCAGCCCGGCCATCTGGGCGACGTGGATCGCCATGTGGCCGACCTCCAGCATGTCGCCCGAACCCATCGAATACCAGGGGTCCATCACGCAGTCATGCCCGAAGGAGACGTTGATCCCCGCCGCCATCATCTCCTTCACCCGGGTCATGCCGCGGCGCTTGGGGTAGGTGTCGTGGCGGCCTTGGAGCATGATGTTGATCAGGGGATTGGGGATGACGTTCATCCCCGCCTCGGCGATCAGGGGGATCAGTTTGGAGACGTAGTAATTGTCCATCGAATGCATCGAGGTCAGGTGCGAGCCTGCGACGCGGCCTTGCAGGCCGAAGCGGACGGTCTCTGCCGCCAGGGTTTCGACATGGCGGCTCAGGGGATCGTCGGTCTCGTCGCAGTGCATGTCGACGGGCAGGCCGCGGTCGGCGGCGATGCGGCAGAGGGCCTCGACCGAGGCGCGGCCGTCTTCCATCGTGCGTTCGAAATGCGGGATGCCGCCGACGATATCGACGCCCATGTCGAGCGCCCGGGTCAGGGAGGCGACGCCCTCCTTGGCTCGGTAGTAGCCGTCCTGCGGGAAGGCCACGAGTTGCAGGTCAAGGTAGGGGGCAACCTGGCGCTTGACCTCCAGCATCGCCTCCACCGTCACGAGGCGCGGGTCGGAGGTGTCGACATGGGTCCGCACCGCAAGCAGGCCCTGGGTCACGGCGAGGTCGCAGTATTTCAGGGCGCGGGAGACGAGAGCCTCGACGGTGAGGGAGGGGCGGAGTTCCCCCCAGAGGGCGATGCCTTCCAGAAGCGTGCCGGAGCGGTTCATCCGGGGCAGGCCGAGGGAGAGGGTCGCGTCCATGTGGAAATGGGGGTCGATGAAGGGCGGGGTGACGAGGCGGCCGGAGCAGTCGATTTCCTCGCGGGCCTCGGCCTCGATCCTGGGGGCGACCTCGGCGATCTTGGCTCCGGCGATGGCGATGTCCTGGCCTTTGCGACCGTCGGGGAGGTTGGCTTGGCGCAGGATCAGGTCGAACATGGTTGCCCCTTGAGTTTGGCCTGACTTTGCGGGGATGGCGGGGCCGCGTCAAGCCGGGATTGCACGCGTGCAATCTTGGTTAGTGGATTGATATTGCTGGGTATTGCTAAAAATCTTCATCTTTTGTTAACCCGGAAACCGGGTTTTTCACGCCTCAGCGGGCCTGCACTGCGGCCAAGGGGGCTGCGGCCTTCAGGAAGGCCGTGGCGACGCCGAGGGCGATGGCTTGCGGGTGTTTGCCGAGGGCGGGGTCGCCGATCGGGCAGGTGATGCGGGCGATCTCTGCCGGGCTGTGGTCGAGGGCGGCAAGGCGCGATCGGAAGCGGGCCCATTTGGTGGCGCTTCCGATCAGGCCACATCGCAAAAAGCCATGGTTCAGCAGGCGGTGGCAGAGTTCAAGGTCGAGATTGTGGGAAAAGGTCAAGATCAGATGCTCGGCCTCGGGCGGGGCGAGGGCCACGGCAAGGGCTGGATCAGGAGCTGGGAGGGCGGTGACACCCGGCGGCAGCGTCTCGGGGAAGCGGTCGGGGGCGATGTCGATCCAGGTGATGGCGAGGTCGGGCAGGGGGGCCATGACCTCGGCAATCGCGCGGCCGACATGGCCCGCACCCCAGAGCCAGAGGTGGCGGGTGGGCTGCGCAACCGCCTCGATCAGCCAGCCTTGCAGCAGTTGGGTCTGCGGCAAAACGCCCTGCGCCCTGGCGCGGTCGAGCAGGCGCTTGACCGACAGCGGCATGGGCGCACCGTCGAGGCTGCGGGCGCAGATCGGGCCTTGGGGCAGGGTGGCGGCGTCAAAAACCTCGGTCACCAGGGTGACGGCGCCGCCGCAGCATTGGCCAAGCGCGGGGCCGAGGGGGATGCGGGTGACGGTGGTAGTGGAGGCATTGCGGGCGGCGATTGTGGCCTGGTGCTCCAAGGCACCGCCGCCGATCGTGCCGGATTGGCCGGTGGCCCAGATGAGCATGGCGGTCCCCGTCTCGCGCGGGGCGGAGCCGTCGTGGGCGGCGATCACCACCCGGGCGACGCGGCCATGGGCCACGACGGCCTCGGTCAGGGCGGCGAGGTCAAACATTTCTGACCCGGGTGACGGCGGCCAGCACCCGCTCTGCCGTGGCGGGGGCGTCGAGGGCGGGATAGGCGGGACCACAGGCGGAAACGGCGTGGGAAAGCGCCATCAGGGCCGAGATGCCGAGGTTGAAGGGCGGCTCGCCCACGGCTTTCGACTTGCCCACCGTGTCCTCGATATTCGGATCGGTCCAGAGGGTGACGTTGAAGATATCGGGCCGGTCCGAGACGGCGGGGATCTTGTAGGTCGAGGGCGCATGGGTGGTCAGATGGCCCTTGGCGTTCCAAACCAGTTCCTCGGTGGTGAGCCAGCCCGCACCCTGCACATAGGCGCCCTCGATCTGGCCGATATCCAGCGCGGGGTTCAGGGAATTGCCGGTGTCATGCAGGATATCGACGCGCAGGATGCGGTTTTCGCCGGTGAGCGTGTCGATGACGACCTCGGTCACCGCGGCGCCATAGGCGAAGTAGAGGAAGGGGCGGCCCTGGCCCTTGATGCGGTCCCAGGTGATCTTGGGGGTGGCGTAAAAGCCGGTGGAGCTTAGGGAGACGCGCGCCTGATAGGCCCAGTTGACGGCGCGGGCGAAGTCGTAGCTTTCGCCGGCGACCCGCACCATGCCGTCCTGAAAGCGGACGGTTTCGGGCCTGACCTGGTGCTTTTCGGCGAGGAAGGCGGCGATGCGGTCGCGGATGGTGATTGCGGCGGCCTCTGCCGCCTTGCCGTTGAGGTCAGAGCCGGAACTGGCGGCGGTGGCCGAGGTGTTGGGCACCTTGGCGGTATCGGCGGCGGTGATCTTCACCTGAGCCGCCGTCAGGCCGAAGACATGGGCGGTGACCTGGGCCACCTTCTGGTTCAGACCCTGGCCCATCTCGGCCCCGCCGTGGTTCACGATGACGGAACCGTCCTGGTAGACATGGACCAGCGCCCCGGCCTGGTTGAGCCAGGTCAGGGTGAAGGAGATGCCGAATTTGACCGGGGTCAGGCCGATGCCCTTCTTCAGGATCGGCGAGGTGGCGTTGAAGGCGGCGATCCTGGCCTTGCGTTCGGTGTAATCGGCGGATTTTGTGAGGGTGTCCAGGATCTTGTCGGTGATGCTGTCCTCCACCTCCATCCCGTAGGGGGTGGTCTGCGGGCGCGTGCCCATCGGCGCATAAAGGTTGCGCTGCATGACCGTGACCGGGTCGAGGTTCAGGGCGTGGGCGAGGTGGTCGATGACCCGCTCGATCCCGATGATGCCTTGCGGGCCGCCAAAGCCGCGATAGGCGGTGGCGCTTTGGGTGTTGGTCTTGAGGCGATGGGATTCGATGCGGATGTTCGGAATCCAGTAGCAATTGTCGGCATGGAGCATGGCGCGGTCGGCTACGGCCAGCGAGAGATCCTGGCTCCAGCCGCAGCGGAAGAGGTGCTGGAAATCGACGGCGATGAGTTTGCCCGTCGCATCGGCGCCGGCCTTGTAGCGGATCTTGAGGTCATGGCGCTTGCCGGTGATGACCATGTCATCGTCGCGGTCATAGCGCATCTTGCAAGGCTTGCCGGTGGCGTGGGCGGCCACGGCGCAGGCGACGGCCAGCGCATTGCCCTGGCTCTCCTTGCCGCCGAAACCACCGCCCATCCGCCGCATCTCGACCCTGACCGCCGACATCGGCAGGTGCAGGGCATGGGCGACTTTGTGTTGAATTTCCGTGGGATGCTGGGTGGAGGAGATGATGTGCATGCCATCCTCCTGCGGGATGCATGCTGCCACCTGGCCTTCGAGGTAGAAATGCTCCTGCCCGCCGACCTCGAAGCTGCCTTCGACGATCGTGTGGGCTTGGCTCATGGCGGAGAGGTCGCCACGGGTCCAGAGGATCGGGCCGGATTCGAAGCGGGAATTGGCGGCGAGGGCGTCTTCGACGGTCAGGAGGGCAGGCAGGGCGCGGTAGGTGATGCGGGCGAGGCGGGCGGCCTTGCGGGCGGCGAGATGGGTTTCGGCCACGACGAGGAAGATGGCCTGACCGACGTAATGCACCTCGCCTAGGGCCAGGAAGGGCTCGTCATGGGTGGAGGGGGAGAGGTCGGGCATCTCGGGGAAATCTGCGGCCGAGAAGACGGCAACGACACCCGGCGCGGCGCGGACGGGGGCGAGGTCAAGGCTGGTGATTTCGGCATGGGCCTCGGTCGAAAGACCAAAGGCGAGATGGAGGGCGCCGGCGGGCAGCGGCACGTCATCGACATAGCGCGCCTGGCCGGTGACATGGAGCGGGGCAGAATCATGCGGGAGGGCGGCGCCGATGGTCATGGCTGCACCTCCAGCACGTTGACGGGGGTTCCGGCGAGGTCGTGAAAATAGCGGGTCAGCAGGTTCTGCGCGGTCTGCAGGCGGTAGGCGGCAGAGGCGCGCATGTCGGTCATCGGCTGGAAATCCTGCGCGAAGGCGGGCAGGGCCTTGGTGACGGTGTCCAGCGTCCAGGTCTGGCCGATGAGGGCCGCTTCGACGGCAGAGGCGCGTTTGGGGATGCCGGCCATGCCACCAAAGGCGATGCGGGCCTCGGTGACCTTGCCGCCTGCGAGGGTCAGGTTGAAGCAGCCGCAGACGGCGGAGATGTCCTGATCGAAGCGCTTGGAGATCTTGTAGCAGCGCAAATTCGGGGCGTGTTCGGGGATCGAGAGGCCGGCCACGAATTCCGAGGGGCGGCGGTCCTGTTTGCGGTAGTCGAGGAAGAAGCTTTCCAGCGGGATCGAGCGCATCTCGTCGCCGCGGCGCAGGTGGAGGGTGCAGCCTAAGGCGATCAGCGCGGGCGGGCCGTCGCCGATCGGCGAGCCATTGGCGATATTGCCGCCGATCGTGGCGGCGTTCCTGACTTGCGTGGAGGCGTAGCGGCGCAGCATCTCGGCAAAGGAGGGGTGATGCGGCAGGAGCGCCTTGCGCAGCACCTCGATCGTCACCCCGGCGCCGATGTGGAGCTGGCCGCCCTGGCGTTCGATATGGGCGAGGTCTTCGATGGCACCCAGGAAGGCCAGGGGGGAGAGGCTGCGCAGTTGCTTGGTGACCCAGAGGCCGACATCGGTGGCGCCGGCGATCAGGGTGGCGTCAGGGTTTTGCAGGTACCAGTCGGCGAGGGCGTCGCTGTTCGTCGGCCGGAAGTTTGGGGGGGCTTCTCGCCCCCCCAAACCCCCCTCGCCAAGGGGACTTTCCGTCCCCTTGGGAACCCCGGAGGATATTTCGGTCTGGATGAAGCGCAGGTCGGTTTGCATCCAACCTGGGATGGGAGCGGCCTCGGCGGCCTTGGCGGCGCGCAGGATCGGGGCGTAGCCGGTGCAGCGGCAGAGGTTGCCGGCGAGCGTCGTGTCATGGTCGGTGTCGGCGTTCAGGTGCGCGGTCGCCATCGAGACCACGAAACCGGGGGTGCAGAAGCCGCATTGGCTGCCGTGGTGGGTGACCATCGCCTCTTGCACCGGGTGGGGTTCGCCCTTGGGGCCGGAGAGGCCTTCGACCGTGCGGACGGCCTTGCCGGCGAGTTGCGGCAGGAAGAGGATGCAGGAATTGAGCGCGCGGGAGCCGGCCTCATCCGTCACCATGACGGTGCAGGCGCCGCAGTCGCCCTCGTTGCAGCCCTCCTTCGTGCCCTTCAGCCCGGCGCTTTCGCGCAGGTGATCGAGCAGGGTGCGGGTGGGGTCCACGTCGTCAAGGTGGACGGGGGCTCCGTTCAGAAGAAACGCGACCTGAGCCATGATATGTCCTGCCGCTTTCCGTGCGATCCTTCTGGCCCCCCGATGCGGCGGAAAGGGGCCGGGCTTTCTGGGTGATTGAAGGACAGGCGGCGCCGCCTGTCCAGAGGAACCTTTCAAGCGGCGGCGAAAGCTCTTTCCGGCTTTGGGGGAGAATGGCGGGAAATTGGGCAAAGCTGCGGGCAAAGGTTTTCATTCGGGGGGCGGGTGGCTAGATTGGGGCGATGAGCAAGCCCCGATTCATCCACCTGCGCGTCCATACCGAACACTCCCTTCTGGAAGGGGCGGTTCCGGTCAAGAAGCTGATCAAGCTGGCCAAGGCCGCCGAGATGCCCGCCGTGGCGGTCACCGACACCAACAACATGTTCGCGGCGCTGGAATTTTCCGTGAGCGCCCTGGGCGAGGGGGTGCAGCCGATCGTGGGCTGCCAGGTCTCGGTCACCTATGAGGTGGCGGCCCCGGGCGAGAAGGTGAAAGGCCCGGCGCCGATCGTCCTGCTGGCGCAGAACGAGGCGGGTTACCTGAACCTGATGAAGCTGAACTCCTGCCTCTATATCGACAAGGGCGGTGCGCTGCCGCAGGTGACGCTGGAGGATCTGGACGCCCATGCCGAGGGGCTGATCTGCCTGACCGGGGGCGCCGACGGCCCCCTGGGGCGGAGCGTTCTGGCCGGGCATCTGCCGAAGGCGCGGGCGCTGCTGGAGCGCTGGGCGCGGGCCTATCCGGGGCGTTTGTATGTCGAATTGCAGCGCCATCCGGGCGAGGGCGGCGCCTTGCCCGAGGGGGAGGCGGCCTCGGAAGCGGCGATGGTCGATCTGGCCTATGATCTGGGCCTGCCTTTGGTTGCGACCAATGATGTCTATTTCCCGAAGTCGGAGATGTATCTCGCGCATGACGCGATGATCTGCATCGCCGAGGGGGCCTATGTCGACCAGACCCAGCCGCGCCGCCGTCTGACCGCACAGCATTACTTCAAATCCGAGGCCGAGATGGCGGCGCTTTTCGCCGACCTTCCGGAAGCGATCGAGAATACGGTGGAAATCGCGCAGCGCTGCGCCTTTGCGACCTACAAGCGCAAGCCGATCCTGCCGAAATTCGCCGATGACGAGGTGCAGGAACTGCGGCGTCAGGCCAATGAGGGGTTGCAGGCGCGGCTTGCCATCATCCCCCATGCGGTGACGCCCGAGGAATATCAGGCGCGGCTGGATTTCGAGCTGAACATCATCGAGAAGATGGGCTTTCCGGGTTATTTCCTGATCGTGGCCGATTTCATCAAATGGGCGAAGGATCACGGGATTCCGGTAGGTCCCGGGCGGGGTTCGGGCGCGGGCTCGCTGGTGGCCTATGCGCTGACGATCACCGACCTTGACCCTTTGCGCTATGCCCTGCTGTTCGAGCGGTTCCTGAACCCCGAACGCGTCTCGATGCCCGACTTCGACATCGATTTCTGCATGGATCGCCGGGAAGAGGTGATCCAGTATGTGCAGAAGAAATACGGGCGCGAGAAGGTGGCGCAGATCATCACCTTTGGTGCGCTGCTGTCCAAGGCCGCTGTGCGCGACGTGGGCCGGGTCTTGCAGATGTCCTATGGCCAGGTGGACCGGCTGTCCAAGATGATCCCGGTGGAAGGGGTCAAGCCCGTCTCGATCACCAAGGCCCTGGCCGACGAGCCGCGCCTGCGCGAGGCGGCCAAGGAAGAGGTCGTCGGGCGCCTTCTCGGCTTTGCCGAGCAGATCGAGGGGCTTTACCGCAACGCCTCCACCCACGCTGCCGGGGTGGTGATCGGCGACCGCCCGCTGGACGAGCTGGTGCCCCTGTACCAGGACCCGCGGTCGGACATGCCGGCCACCCAGTTCAACATGAAATGGGTCGAAGCGGCCGGGCTGGTGAAGTTCGACTTTCTGGGCCTGAAGACGCTGACGGTGATCCAGAACTGCATGGAGCTTCTGGGGCTGCGGGGAATATCCTTTGATATCAACCTGATCCCGCTGGATGATAAACCATCTTATGAACTTTACGCCAGCGCCAAGACGGTGGCGGTGTTCCAGGTGGAAAGCTCTGGCATGATGGATGCGCTGCGGCGGATGAAGCCGACCTGCATCGAGGATATCGTGGCTTTGGTGGCCCTCTACCGCCCCGGCCCGATGGAGAATATCCCGACCTATTGCGAGGTGAAGAACGGGCTGAAGGATCTGGAATCGATCCATCCGACCATCGACCATATCCTGAAGGAAACCCAGGGCATCATCGTCTACCAGGAACAGGTGATGCAGATTGCCCAGGTCATGGCGGGCTATTCGCTGGGCGGCGCCGACCTGTTGCGCCGGGCCATGGGCAAGAAGATCGCCGAGGAAATGGCCAAGGAGCGGCCGAAGTTCATCGAAGGCGCGGCCAAGACCCATAACGTGCCGAAGGAAAAGGCGGGCGAGGTCTTTGACCTCTTGGAGAAATTCGCCAACTACGGGTTCAACAAGAGCCATGCCGCCGCCTATGCAGTGGTCAGCTACCAGACGGCCTATCTCAAGGCCAATTACCCGGTCGAGTTCATGGCCGCGGTGATGAACTGCGATTTGCACCTGACCGACAAGCTCGCCGTCTACAAGCGCGAGGTGAACAAGCTTGGCATCGTGACGGTGGCACCTTCGGTCAACACCTCGCTCGCGAAGTTCACCGTGCGGGATGGCAAGGTGATCTATGCCTTGGGCGCGTTGAAGGGTGTCGGTGTCGAGGCGATGGAGTTGATCGTGGCAGCGAGGGGCACCAAACCCTTCGCCACGCTTTTCGACTTCGCCCGCCGGGTGGACATGAAGCGCGTGGGGAAAAGGCCGCTGGAAATGCTCGCCCGCGCCGGGGCCTTTGACGAGTTGGACCAGAACCGCGCCCGGGTGTTTGAAGCGCTCGACCCGCTGGTGGCCTATTCGGCGGCGATCCATGAGGCCAAGGCCTCGAACCAGGTCTCGCTCTTCGGTGACAGCGGCAGCGACATCCCCGAGCCGCGCCTGCCCTTCCGCGACGACTGGCTGCCGGTGGAGCGGCTGGGGCAGGAGCATCAGGCGATCGGCTTCTACCTCTCGGGCCATCCCTTGGACGATTACATGTCGGCCTTGAAGCGCAAGGATGTGAAGACCCTGACCGAGATCACGGCGCTGGCCGAACGCGGGCCGCTGGTGGCCAAGATCGCAGGCTCGGTCTCGGCCAAGCAGGAAAGGAAATCGGCCAAGGGCAACCGGTTTGCCTTCGTCAGCCTGTCGGACCCGACCGGTCTTTACGAGGTGACGGTGTTTTCGGACACGCTGGAGGCGGCGCGCGACAACCTTGAACCCGGCATGAACGTGGTCCTGACGGTCGAGGCCAATCTCGAAGGCGATACGCTGAAACTGCTGGCGCGCGCCGCCCAGCCGATCGATCAGGTCGCGGCCGACGCCGGGGCGCAGGCGATCCGGGTTCACCTGAACCGGGCGGAGGCCATCCCCTCACTGGCCGCATTGCTGGCCAAGGTCGAGGGGCGCAACAAGGCGCAGATCACCCTTTGCGTGCCCGACGATCAGGGCCGCGAGATCGACCTGACCCTGCCCGAGCCCTATCCCCTGACCCCGCAGATCCGCGGCGCCATCAAGGCGATGAGCGGGGTGGTGATGGTGGAAGAGGTCTGACACTCCGGTGCTGCGGCGCCGGAGCGAAAAGGAGCGCCAGAGGCGCAAGTCCTTGTCTCGCCTCTGGCGCTGCGCGCCAACCGGCTCGGGCTTTTGCCTCCGGCGGGAGTATTTGGGCAAAGAGCAAATTGGGATGCCGCCCCTCACCAATGCGGCGGCGGGACGTTCGCCTCCGGGGCGCCGCCGCCGGAGGCTTCGCGTTCGGCCTCGCGTTCGGCCAGCAGGCCCACGATGCGGGTCAGGCGGTCGATCTCGCGGCCCTGACGCGTCACCATGTCGGACAGATCCTCCACCGCGCGGATCAGATGCGCGGCCTTTTCTTCCAGTGCCTCGAAACGGTCCATCTTCTTGCCCCTTCATTGGTCCATAAATATCCCACGGGGGTCCGGGGGTGTGAAACCCCCGGCCGCCGGCCCAAGGCGCCCCCGCGGTCCTTGAAGCGCGCCCGCCCCTCCGCTATGGAACCCCCAACCAGAGAAGGGGCTACCCATGGCACAGGACAAACCCGCCCGCCGCCCGCGCGCCGAGACGCCGAAGGGCTTTCGCGACTATTTCGGCGCGGAAGTCACCGAACGCAAGCAGATGCTCGACAAGGTGGCCGAGGTTTATCATCGCTATGGCTTTGACCCGCTGGAGACAAGCGCGGTCGAGACGGTCGAGGCCCTGGGCAAGTTCCTGCCCGATGTCGACCGCCCGAACGAGGGCGTCTTCGGCTGGCAGGATGAGGATGCCGACTGGCTGGCGCTGCGCTATGACCTGACCGCCCCCCTGGCGCGGGTGGCGGCGCAGTATCGCAATGATCTGCCCTCGCCCTACCGGCGCTATGCCATGGGGCCGGTCTGGCGCAATGAAAAGCCGGGTCCGGGGCGGTTCCGCCAGTTCTACCAATGCGACGCCGATACGGTGGGCGCGCCCTCGGTCGCGGCGGATGCCGAGATCTGCGCGATGCTGTCGGATGCCCTGGAAGCCGTGGGGATCGAGCGCGGCGATTACCTCGTCAAGGTCAACAACCGCAAGGTTCTGAACGGGGTGATGGAGGTGGCGGGTGTGCTCGACCCTTCCGACCCCGAGCGCTTCTTCGAGGAGCGTGGCATCGTCCTGCGCGCCATCGACAAGATCGACCGGCTCGGCGATGCCGGGGTGCGCGCGCTGCTGGGCGAGGGGCGCCGCGACGAGAGCGGCGATTTCACCAAGGGTGCGGGCCTGTCGGCGGAGCAGGCCGAGGTCGTCATGGGCTTCACCTCGGCCCGGCGCGACACCGGGATCGCCACGGTGGCGCGGCTGCGCGAGCTGATCGGGGCCTCGGTTCTGGGCGCCGAAGGGGTCGCGGAGCTGGAGACGATTGCCGAGCTTCTGGACCGGCAGGGCTATGGCGCGGACCGGATCCTGCTGGACCCGGGCGTCGTGCGGGGGCTTGGCTATTACACCGGGCCGGTCTTCGAGGCCGAGCTGACCTTTGAAATCCTGGATGAGAAGGGGCGCAAGCGCTCCTTTGGCTCGGTTGCGGGCGGCGGGCGTTATGACGATCTGGTCAAGCGTTTTACCGGGCAGGCGGTGCCGGCGACAGGGGTCTCAATCGGGGTGGACCGGTTGCTTGCCGCCTTGCGGGCCAAAGGGCGGGTCTCGGTCGACAGCGCGGGGCCGGTGGTGGTGACCGTGATGGACCGCGACCGGATGGCGGATTACATGGGGATGGTTGCCGACCTCCGGCAGGCGGGCATCCGGGCGGAGGTCTACCTCGGCAATCCGAAGAACTTCGGCAACCAGTTGAAATATGCCGACAAGCGCCAGTCGCCCGTCGCGGTCATCCAGGGCGGCAACGAGGCGGAGAAGGGCGTGGTGATCCTCAAGGACCTGATCCTTGGCGCGCAGATCGCCCAGAATGCCACCTTGGAGGAATGGAAGGACCGCCCCGCCCAGGTCGAGGTGCCGCGTGCCGAACTGGTCGCGGCGGTACGGCGGATGCTGGGGCAATGATCTCCAAGGCTGAGGTGCGGGCCGAAGCGGACCGGTTGTTCGCGGGCTTTCAGGCGGCGGGTGCGGTGCCGGTCGAGGCGGATATCCTGCTGCCGGCGGGCACCCTTCTGGACCTCTACGGCGAGGACATTCGCGCGCGGGCCTATGTCACCACCGACCCTTTGCGCGGCGAGATGATGCTGCGGCCCGACTTCACCGTGCCGGTCGTGCAGGCCCATATGGCCGACGGGGCGGAGCCGGCGCGCTATTGCTACTGCGGCGAGGTCTTTCGCAAGCAGGATCACCTGGGCCAGCGGGCCAGCGAATACCTGCAGGTCGGCTTCGAGGTCTTCGACCGCGAGGCGCCGGGAGCCGCCGATGCCGAGGTTTTCGCGCTGTTCCGCGATGCTTTGGCGGGGCTGCCCCTGCGGGCGGTGACCGGGGATATCGGCATCCTGATGGCCGCCGTGCGCGGGCTGGACACCACCCCGCGGCGCAAGGCCGCGCTTCTGCGCCACATCTGGCGGCCGCAGCGCTTTCGCGCCCTGCTGGACCGTTTCTCGGGCCGGGCGGCCATGCCTGCGGCGCGGGGCGCCTTGCTGGAGCGGTTGGCGGCGGGCTCGCCCGCCGATCTGATTGCGAGCGCCGGGCCCTTGATCGGCCTGCGCGGGGCGGAAGAGATCGCGGCGCGGGCGGCGGCTTTGCTGGAAGATGCCGGGGCGGCGCCGATCTCGGCGCTGGAGGCGGCGATGCTTTACGACCTTTTGCAGTTGCAGGCCCCTGCGGGCGCGGCGCTGGCGCATTTGCGCGGGATTTCGGTGCATCTGCCGGCGATCGTCTCGGCGGTGGACCGCTTTGCCACCCGGCTGGAGGCGCTGGCGGGGCATGGCGTCGATGTGAAGACCCTTGCCTTCGAGGCGAGCCATGGCCGGACCGCGATGGAATATTACGACGGTTTCGTCTTCAGCTTCGTGCACGGCGCAGAGGTCGTGGCCTCGGGCGGGCGCTATGATGCGCTGACCTCGGTGCTGGGGCAGGGGCGGTCGATCCCGGCGGTCGGCGGCATCCTGCGGCCGCATCTGGTGGCGGCTTTGCGGGGAGAGGTCTGATGGTCAAGATCGGGGTGCCCTCCAAGGGCCGGCTGATGGAAAAGACCTTCGAATGGTTCGGCGCGCGCGGGCTGAAGATGGCCAAGACCGGGTCGGAGCGGGAATATGCCGGCGTGGTCGAGGGGGTGGAGGGCGTGGAGCTGGTCATGCTTTCCGCCGGGGAGATCCCGCGTGAGCTGGCGGCCGGGCGGATCGACCTGGGGGTGACGGGCACCGACCTCGTGCGCGACAAGCTGGCGGATTGGGACCGGCAGGTGTCGGAGGTCGCGGCGCTGGGCTTTGGCCATGCTGACCTCATCATCGCGGTGCCGGTGGCCTGGATCGATGTCGATACGCTCGACGATCTGGACGCGGCGGCGGCGGCGTTTCGGGCAAAGCACGGCTTCCGGCTGCGGATCGCCACCAAGTATCACCGGTTGGTGCGGGATTACCTGACGGCGCAGGGCGTGGCGGATTACCAGCTGGTCGACAGCCAGGGGGCGACGGAAGGCACGGTCAAGAACCTGACGGCGGAGGCGATTGCCGACATCACCTCTTCGGGGGAAACCCTGCGGGCCAATCACCTGAAGGTGCTGTCGGATGCGGTGATCCTGCAGAGTCAGGCCATGCTTTATCGGTCGGCGATGGCGGAGGGGGCGGAAGTGTCGGCGGTTTTGGGGAAGATCGGCTTCTGACGGCTTGCTTCGCCGGCGGCCGGGGGCTGTCTGCCCCCGGACCCCCGAGGATATTTATGGACCAATGAAAGGGGCGGGTCTCAGCCTTTGCGGCTGGCCATCGCGACGCCGGTGGCGGCGAGCGCCATGCCGAGCCAGCCGAGGGGGGGCATGACCTCGCCCAGAAGAGGCCAGGCGAAGAGGGCGGAGAGCGGTGGGACGAGGTAGAAGAGGGCGGAGACGCGGCTGACCTCGCCCACGCGGATCATCGCGAGGAGGAGGCTGAGCGCCAGCAGCGAATTGCCGAAGATCAGGTAGGCCATGACCCAGATGAACTGCGGGTCCCAGTCGATCTGAAGGTTCTCGGTGAAGAGGGCCAGGGGCACGGCGAAGAGGGCGCCGACGCCGTACTGGATCAGGTTGGCGGTGACCGGGTGGTGGCTGACGCCGTATTTCTTCTCGTAGAGCGTGCCGCCGGTGATGCCGAGCAGGCCGAGCACCGTGCAGGCGAGGCCGAAGGGGCTTTCGGCGGCGATCTTGGAGCGGGCGAGGATCACCACGGCGGCCCCGGCGAGGCCGAGGGCGAGGCCGATCCAGCCTTTGCGCGACACCGTCTCGCCCACCAGATAGGGGGCGGACAGCGCCACCAGAATCGGCTGCAGGCAGACGATGATCGAGACCGCGCCGGCAGAGACGCCGTTCTTGAAGGCGAGGTAGCAGAGCGCGAAATAGACGATTTGAATCAAAAAGCCCACGACGGCGATGTCCCAGGCGGCGCGCCAGGTTTTCGGCAGGGGCGGGCGGATCACCAAAGCAATCGGGATCAGGATGACCAGGAGCAGGACATAGCGCAGCGCCAGGATCGTCAGGGGCTGGGCATGTTGCAGGCCCAGCTTGGCGATGGCAAAGCCCGCCGACCACAGGAAGAGGAAGATGAACGGGGCGGCGACCAGCCAGAGGGGGCGTTTCATCCCGCCTGTCTGCCAGCCCCTCGCCGCGGGTTCAAGTCAGCGCAGGCCGATTTCGGCGAGCGCGAGGGCCAGGGCCGGGGGCAGCACGTCATCCAGCGCCCGCCCCTTGGGCAGATCGGGCGGCGATTCCGCAGGCGGGAAATAGCGCCAGCCCTGGAAGGGGCGGCGTGGGGCGGCCTCGGTGCGGATCACCTCGGGGTCGAGGAGGATGCCGCAGCGCAGGATGCCATCGGCGCCCTCGACCTTCTCCAGCCCGACGATCTTCTGGCGGGCAAGGATGACGCCCTTGATCACCCAGTAGAGCGAGCCGCCGTCCAGCACCTCGTCCTCGCGCTTCGGCCACATCCGGGTGACGTGGCGGCGCACCCCGCCGGGGCGGGTCGAGGGATTGGCCTGGTGCCAGGCGATGAGGTCATCGACCGAGTCGCAGCCGACGCAGAGTTTCAGGATGTTGAGTGCCATGGACCCATCATAGGGCCGATCCGCGCGGCCTCAAGGCTTGGCGCGGGAAGTTCGCGCCAACTGAACCAGAACGTGATATCGTCTTGCCGAGGCCGCGCCGGGGGCGTATCTGGTGTATTCCTCTGACCCTCCCCACCATCCATCGATAAGGTTGCCGCCATGTCCGCATTTTCCGCCCCCATCGCCGAGCAGATCTGGGACATGAAATACCGTCTGAAAGAGGCCGATGGCAGCGCCGTCGATGCCTCGGTCGAGGACACCTGGCGCCGGATCGCCCGGGCGCTTTCGGTGGTGGAAAAGGAGCCTGCGGTCTGGGAAGAGCGGTTTTATGGCGCTTTGGAAGGCTTCAAGTTCCTGCCCGCGGGCCGGATCACCGCGGGCGCGGGCACGGGGCGGGCGGTCACGCTGTTCAACTGCTTTGTCATGGGCACGGTGCCCGACACGATGGCGGGGATTTTCGACGCGCTGAAGGAGGCGGCCCTGACCATGCAGCAGGGCGGGGGAATCGGCTATGACTTCTCCACCATCCGGCCGCGCGGGGCCGAGGTGAAGGGGGTAGCGGCGGATGCCTCGGGTCCCTTGAGCTTCATGGATGTCTGGGATGCGATGTGCCGCACCATCATGTCTGCGGGCTCGCGCCGGGGTGCCATGATGGCCACGATGCGCTGCGACCATCCGGATGTGGAGGCCTTCATCGAGGCCAAGAAGGACCCGGCGCGGCTGCGGATGTTCAACCTCTCGGTCCTGATCACCGATCCCTTCATGGCGGCGGTCAAGGCGGATGCGCCCTGGGAGCTGGTCTTCGGCGGCAAGGTCTACAAGACCCTGCCGGCGCGCGATCTGTGGAACAAGATCATGCGCAACACCTATGATTTCGCCGAGCCGGGCGTGATCTTCATCGACCGGATCAACAAGGCCAACAACCTGTCCTATGTCGAACAGATCGCCGCGACCAACCCCTGCGGCGAGCAGCCCCTGCCGCCCTATGGCGCCTGCCTTCTCGGCTCGATCAACCTGCCGACGCTGGTCTCCGGCGCCTTCACCGGCCAGGCCAAGCTGGACCTCAAGGCGCTGGAGGATCTGGTGCGGATGGCGATCCGGATGATGGACAACACGGTCGATGCCAGCCGCTTCCCCCTGCCGCAGCAGGAGGTCGAGGCGCAGGCCAAGCGGCGGATCGGGCTGGGCGTGACCGGGCTGGCCGATGCGCTCTTGATGGTGGGCCTGCGCTATGGCTCGGCCGAGGCGGCCAAGCAGACCGAGGAATGGATGCATGCGATTGCGCGGGCCTCTTACCTCGCCTCGGTCGATCTCGCCAAGGAGAAGGGCGCCTTCCCGCTGTTCGATGCCGATCCCTACCTCGCCTCGGGCAACATGATGGCGATGGATGAAGATGTGCGCGAGCTGGTGGCCCGGCACGGCATCCGCAATGCCCTGCTGACCTCGGTCGCGCCGACCGGGACGATCAGCCTTTACGCCGGCAATGTCTCGTCCGGCATCGAGCCGGTCTTTGCCTATGCCTATACCCGCAAGGTCCTGCAGAAGGACGGCAGCCGCACCGAGGAAGAGGTCGTCGATTACGCCGTCCGCCTGTGGCGCGAGCTGCACGGCGATGCGCCCTTGCCGGATTACTTCGTCAATGCCCAGACCCTGCCGCCGCTCGATCATGTGCGGATGCAGGCGGCGGCGCAGAAATGGATCGATTCCAGCATCTCCAAGACGATCAACTGCCCGGAAGACATCAGCTTTGAAGCCTTCCAGGAGGTCTATATGGCCGCCTGGGATCAGGGCTGCAAAGGCTGCACCACCTATCGGCCCAATGCGGTGACGGGCTCGGTGCTGACGGTCAGCGAAAGCTCAGACAAGACCCCGGCCGAGGCGCCGCAGACCGCCAAGGGGGCGGAGGTGGTTTACCTGTCGGAACCGCTCGACCGGCCCGCCGCGCTGGAGGGCAATACCTACAAGGTCAAATGGCCGGGCAGCGAACATGCGCTGTACATCACGGTGAATGACATCGTCATCGCAGGGCACCGCAGGCCCTTCGAGGTTTTCATCAATTCCAAGAACATGGAGCATTTCGCCTGGACCGTGGCGCTGACCCGGATGATCTCGGCCGTGTTCCGGCGCGGGGGCGATATTTCCTTCGTGGTGGAAGAGCTGAAGGCGGTCTTCGATCCGCGCGGCGGGGCCTGGATGGAGGGGCGGTACATTCCGTCCATCCTTGCCGCCATCGGCGGGGTGATCGAGCGGCACCTGATCACCATCGGCTTCATCGCGGGCGAGGGGCTGGGCCTGAAGTCCGACCCCAAGGCCGAGGTCATGGTGGTGGGCGAGACGCCGCGTGGCAAGGCCTGCCCGAGCTGCGGGTCCTATGCCTTGCAGATGAAGGAAGGCTGCATGACCTGCAACGACTGCGGCCATTCGAAGTGCGGCTGATACCGGGGCGGGGCTGAGGTCACCTCGGGTCCCCGCTCATCTTGCGGCGCGGGCGGCGATCAGGGTCTGGATCTTTTCAGCCGAAGCCTCGGTGACGGGATTGAAGACCAGCAGGCCCAGATCGGGCCTGCCCGTGACCGAGAAGGCGGTGAATTCGAGTTCGACCAGCCCGACGCCGGGGCGATGGATGCGTTTGACGCCTTCGCCATGGTCGGCCACGTCCTGATCCTGCCAGAGGCTGGCGAAATCGGGGCTGAGGCGGGAAAGCTCTTCGACCAGGTGCCTGACCTCCGCCGCAGCGCCCGAGCGGGCGGCATCGGCGCGGAAGGCCGCCACGACATAGCGCGCCACGGCGCGCCAATCCGGCTGGTCGGCCCGGTTTTCCGAGGAGAGGAACATCAGGCGCAGGATGTTGCGCTGTTCCGGGGCCAGCAGGGCATAATCGGTCAGAAGCGATGCTGCGGCCTCGTTCCAGGCCAGCACATCCCAGATCGCGGTGCGGATGATCGCGGGGGAAGGCGACAGCGCCTCCAGCACGCGTTGCAGGCGGGGCGAGACCCCGGTTGGCGCGCTGTAGCGCGGCCCGGGCGGGCGACCGAGGCCCAGCATGAAAAGATGCTCCCGCTCCAGCGCCGTCAGCATGAGGCCCGCGGCGATGCGGTCCAGCACATCGGCGGAAGGCGCGCCGCCGCGCCCCTGTTCCAGCCAGGCATACCAGGTCGGGCTGATGTTGGAGCGGGCCGCGACCTCCTCCCGCCGCAGGCCGGGGGTGCGGCGCCGCCCGGAGCCGAAGCCAAGCGCCACCGGGTCAAGCCGGGCGCGGCGGTCTTTCAGGAAGGCGGCGAGGGTCGGGCCGGGATCGGCGGGCATGGATGCCTCCGTGGCGGAGCCTGTTGGTCATTATACTAGGATAAGGTCACTACTTTAATAGGATAGTACGCGGTGCCATAGCAGCCAGGCAACTCAAATCGGAGCAGTTTCCATGCGGATTTTTCTAACAGGTGCCACCGGCTTCATCGGATCGCGGGTCTTGCCCGAATTGCTGGCGGCGGGCCATCAGGTGCTGGGCCTTGCCCGCTCGGCCGAGGGGGCCGCGGCCTTGCAGGCGGCGGGGGCAGAGGTGCATCGGGGCACGCTGGAAGACCCCGCCACCCTGCGCGCCGGGGCGGAGCGGGCGGATGCGGTGATCCACACCGCCTTTGACCATGACTTCACCAATTTTGCCGCCAATTGCGAGAAGGACCGCCGCGCGATTGAGGCGATGGGAGAGGTCCTGCTGGGCAGCGCGCGCCCGCTGATCATCACCTCGGGCGTGGGGGTCGGGCTGCCGGAAACCGGGGGGCCCGCGGTGGAGGATGTCTTCAACCCCCACCATCCCAACCCGCGGATCGCCTCGGAGGTGGCGGGGAATGCGCTTCTGGACAAGGGGTTGGATCTGCGCGTGGTGCGGCTGCCGCAGGTGCATGACACCCGCCGGCAGGGCCTGATCTCGCCCTATATCGACATCGCGCGGGCGAAGGGCGAGGTGGCCTATCAGGGCGCAGGCGAAAACCGCTGGGCGGCGGTGCACCTGTCGGATGCGGCGCGGCTTTATCCGCTGGTGCTGGATCATGGGGTGGCGGGGCTGCGCTATCATGCCGTGGGCGAGGAGGGGGTCTCCGCCCGCGCCATCGCCGAGGAGATCGGGGCGCGGCTTGGCCTGCCGGTGGTCAGCCTAGCGCCCGAAGCGGCGGCCGATCATTTCGGCTGGTTCGCGATGTTTGCGGCGATGGATCTGTCGGCCTCCGCCGCGCTGACGCGGGCGCGTCTGGGCTGGGCGCCGGTCGGCCCCGATCTCTTGAGCGATCTGCGGCAGATGGACTGAGGCTGAAGGGGCCCGAAGCCCCGGCCCGATGCGCAAAGCTTCTCCGGGCGCCGTGGCGCCCGGCGGGCAAGCCTGCGCGATAAATCCGTGGCTTGTGGGGGACACCTGCGCTAGGCTCGGGGGATGAGCAGCGCTTTGGGAAGACACGAGATACCGGGTGGGGAGCCCGGGGCCTGGCAGGCGGAAGCGGAGGATCTGATCGCCTGTCCGCAATGCGATGTCCTGCATCAACGCGTGACGGTGCCGACCGGGCAGCGCGCGCGGTGTCGGCGCTGCCGCACCGTCCTGATGGCGCCGCGCGGTTATGCCTATGTCCGTTCGGTCGCGCTGTCGCTGACCGTGGTCATCCTGATGATCAGCGCGATCTTCTCGCCGTTCCTCACGATCTCGGCGGCGGGCAATTCGCGCTCCACCTCGGTTTACGAGGTGCCGCTGGCCTTCGCGCATGGCGTGCTTTTGCCGCTGGCCTTTGTGGTTCTGGCGATGGTCGTGCTGTTCCCGGTGCTGCGGGCCTCGGCGCTGATCTATGCGATCTGGCCCCTGGCGCAGGGGCGCAAGGGCTTTGCCCATGCGGCGGGCGCGCTGCGGCTGGCTTACAAGCTGCAACCCTGGTCGATGGCCGAGATCTTTGTCTTCGGCACCTCGGTCGCGCTGGTCAAGGTCGCGGGCCTTGCCACGGTCGAGCTTGGCCCGGCCTTCTGGTCCTTTTGCGGACTGGTTCTTCTGATTACCGTCAATGACAATTCCCTTTGCAAATGGACATTATGGCAAGCCCTGGAAGACCAGACGAATTCCTGACCGCAGAGGCGGCGGGGCTGATCGGCTGCCGGACCTGTGGCCGGGTCTGGCCGCTGGGCACCGCGGTCTGCGGGCGCTGCGGGTCGGGGCTGGTCGACCGGCGCGAGGGGCACAGCCTGCAACAGGTCTGGGCCTGGCTTCTGGCCGGGCTGATCGCCTATGTGCCGGCCAATCTTTACCCGATGCTCAACACCTCGACCCTGCTGGACCAGAGCCACAGCACGATCATCGGCGGCGTGGTCGAACTGACCAAACATGGCAATTACGGCATCGCGCTCATCGTCTTCGTGGCCAGCGTGCTGATCCCGATCGGCAAGTTCATCGCCATCGCCTGGCTGGCCGTCAGCATCGCCAATCCGCGCGTCATCGGCTCGCATCACCACCTGCACCTGTTGCATGTGGTCGAATTCATCGGCCGCTGGTCGATGGTGGACGTCTTTGTTGTGGCTATCCTGTCCACCCTGGTGCAACTGGGCGTGGTGGCGACGATTCATCCCGGTCCGGCAGCGGTGTCCTTCTGCTTGTCGGTTGCCTTCACAATGGTGTCAGCGCAGAGTTTCGATCCGCGCCTGATCTGGAACAGCAGGAAGTCCCGCAGCCTTGAATGACAAGTTCACCCCCGAACCGCTTGCCCTCGGCCCCGCAAAACGGCCGTTCTGGACAAAGATCTCGATCGTCTGGCTGGTGCCGGTGCTGGCGCTGATCGTCTCGCTCGGCGTGGCCTGGCGTACCTTCGAGGACCGGGGCACGCTGATCGAGGTGGTGTTTCCGGATGCGTCCGGCCTCGAGGTCGGCAAGACCGTGCTGAAATTCCGCGAGGTCGAGGTCGGCAAGGTCGAAAAGATCGGCTTCAGCACCGATCTGAGCCAGGTCGTCGTCTCGATCCGGGTCGACAAGGATGTGGCGCCCTTCGTCGATGCCGACAGCAGCTTCTGGCTGGTGCGGCCCGAGCTGACCACCAGCGGCGTCTCGCGGCTGGACACGGTTCTGTCGGGCGTCTTCATCGAGGGGCTGTGGGACAATGTGCCGGGCGCGCCGGCCACGCGCTTTGCCGGGTTGAAGGACGCCCCCCTGGCGCGGACCCCGGGCGAGGGCACCTGGATCACGCTTTTCAGCGAGGATGGCGGCTCGCTGGCCGAAGGGGCGCCGGTGATCTACCGTGGCATCAGGGTCGGCCAGCTGCGCAACCTGCGCCTGAACGAGGCGGCGGCGGGCGTGCAGGTCGATGCCTTCATCAAGTCGCCCTATGACGAAAGGCTGACCTCCACCTCGGTCTTCTGGGACACCTCGGGCTTTTCGGTGTCCTTCGGCGCCGAGGGTCTGAAGCTGAACGTGCGCAGCGTCGCCTCGCTGATCCAGGGCGGGGTGGAATTTGCCACGCTGGTTTCGGGTGGCAAGCCGGTCGAGGCCTCGCACCAGTACCGGCTTTTTGCCGACGAGGCCACGGCGCGGTCCAGCGTGTTCAATGATGCGGTCTCGGCCCCGGTCAACCTGGCGCTGCTGCTTGACGGCTCGATCCGCAACATCGCCGAGGGCACCGCCGTCACCTACCGCGGCCTGCCGGTGGGCGAGGTCCAGAGCCTGCATGTGCGCGCCAACCAGACGCCGGGCGGGGTGGAGATCTACCGGCAGGAGGTCGATTTCGCGATCAATGGCGAAAAGATGGGCCTGCCCGATGGCGTGACGCCGGACGAGGTCATGGACTTCATGAAGACCCAGGTCGAACAGGGCCTGCGCGCCCGTCTGGTCAGCACCGGCCTCTTCGGTGGCAAGCTGGAGATCGAGCTGACCGTGGTGCCCGATGCGCCGCCGGACCGGATCCTCTTCGTCGAGGGCGAGATACCGGTCATGCCCAATATCGAACCCAAGGTGGCCGATTTCAGCCAGGTCACCGGCGACATCCTGAACCGGGTGCAGAAACTCCCGGTCGAGGATCTGATGAAATCGGCGATCCAGGTGATGGATTCCGCCAACCGCTTCATCGCCAAGGACGAGACGCAGAAGGCGCCGGAACAGCTGACCGGGCTCTTGGGCGATCTGCGCGGCTTCGTCGGCTCGCCCGATGTGCAGGCGGTGCCGGGGGCCTTGCGTGGCGGGCTGGACAATGCGCAGTCGATCCTCGGCGATCTGAAGAAAGCCGATGTGGCGGGGCAGCTGACCAGCACCGTCGACACGCTGAAGACGGCGGCCTCGGCCTTCACCGATGCGACCAAGGGCGTGCCCGGCGTGGTGGAGCAGATCAAGACGCTGACCGCCAAGCTGAACGATCTGCCGATGAAGGAGCTGATCACCTCGACCCGGTCCACGGTGGATGCGATCGGCGGCTTCATGCAAGCGGACGGGATGCAGCAGGTTCCGGCCTCGCTCAGCGCCGCGCTGAAGTCGCTGGGCATGACGCTGGACGAACTGCGCCAGGGCGGGGCGGTGACCAACCTCAACGCCGCGCTGGAACAGGCCCGCCATGCCGCCGAAGCCGTGTCCAAGGCCAGCGACCAGCTACCCGAGGTCATTGCCCAGGCCAAGGCCGCCGTGACCAATGTGAACCGGCTGGCGGCGGGCTATGGCGCCAATTCCGATGTCGGCCAGCTGGTCACCGCGATGCTGCGCGAGATCCAGCGGACGGCGGCAGCGGTGGGCTCCACCGCCAAGACCATCGAACGCAACCCGCAATCCTTCCTCTTTGGCCGATAGGGCATCCCATGACCAGAACACGCTATGCCCTCTTGATCCTCGTGGCCCTTGCCGCAGGCTGCGCCAAGCCGGAGAAGACCGGGCATTACCTGATCGACAGCGCCCCGCTGGCCCGGCATCTGCCCAACAAGCTGGGCCGGGTGATGATCAAGGATGTGGTCCTGCCGCAATATGCCTCGGGGCAGGAGATCGCCTATCAGACGCCCGACGGCGCCCTGCGCAGCCGGCCCGACCAGATCTGGGCCGATGATCCGGTCCATGCGGTGACGGGCTTTCTTGCCAACCAGATCACCGCCGTCAGCGGCGCCACCGCCATTGCCGAGCCCTGGCCCTTCAACGAGCCGCCGCAGCGCCAGGTCGAGGTCCGCATCGCGCGGATGCTGGCGGGGGCGGATGGCATCTTCCACCTGTCGGGGCGCTATTTCGTGACCTCCGAACAGGGCGGCGATCTGGCGCGCAATTTCGACATCAACCTCGCCATCGGCGCGCCGGGACCGGGGGCGATTGCCGCGGCCCAGTCGCAGGCGCTGCAGACCCTGGCGCAGAAGATCGCGGGCCTGTCGAACTGATTTGGCCTTCCAACGCAAAGGCCCCCGGTGCGGACCGGGGGCCTTTGTCTTTTCGATAGAGGGGCTTACCAGATGCCGGTATTGCCCATGCTGGCCCAGGGCTCTTGCGGGGGCAGGCTGCCGTTCATCTGCAACAGCTCGATCGAGACATTGTCGGGGCTGCGCACAAAGGCCATGTGGCCGTCGCGCGGCGGGCGGTTGATCGTCACACCCGCGGCCTGCAGCTTGGCGCAGATGTCGTAGATATTCTCGAACTCATAGGCCAGGTGGCCGAAATGCCGGCTGTCCGAGGGCAGGCCGGTGTCGCCATCCCAGTTGTAGGTCAGCTCGACCGGGGTTTCCGGCTGGCCGGGCGGGGCGAGGAAGACCAGCGTGAAACGGCCCTTCTCGTTCTCGATCCGGCGGGTCTCTTCCAGACCCAGAAGCTTGTAGAAGGCGATGGATTTCTCGAGGTCCAGCACGCGGACCATGGTGTGCAGATAGCGCAGTTTCATGAGGGTTCCTCTTGCCATGCGACCACGGGGGCCGGGGATTGCATGGCCGCAACCTAGCAGCAAAGCCCCGGAAAGCCAGATCAGAAGCGCGATTTGACCGAGAGGCTGACCCCGATGGTCTGGGTGTCGTAGAGAGAGACATTGCTGTCATTGCGCGCGAAATCCAGCGACAGGACCGGGGCAAAGCCCATGTAGCTGATCTTTTCGACCTGGGCCGACAGGCTCGCCGCCCAGCGCAGATCCTGCCGCCCGGTGGCGGTATAGGGCGAGGCCGCGTAATCCGCCCCGCGCAGGGACAGGCTCGCCCCCAGATCCAGCCCCATGATCGGCGCCTTGGCCTGCCAGCCGAGGGCCAGGGTCGCCTCGGCATGGTCGATCCCGATGTCGTCCGAGACGATGCGCGCCAGGCTGACGCTGCCCTGCCAGGTGTCACCCTTCGGCCCCGGCTTCGACAGCGAGGCCCCGAGCGCGGCCTCGGTCGAGGAGGAGAGCGCCAGATCCAGCCGGTTCTGCCGCGTCAGCCCGAAGGAGAAGCTGCCGCGCCCGCCCGCGACGGGGCGCGCCAGCGTCAGCTCGGCGCCAAGGTTGTTGGACAGGTCCGCGCCATCATACCAGGTATGGCCAGCGGTTAGCCCGGCCGTGGTCAGGCCGATGGGCAGGGCAAACTCCCGCTCCACCCCCGCCTCGACATGGCTGAGGGCATAGTCGCTGTTGCGCGCCATCGGCGCCTTGGCCCGCGCCGCCTCGGACAGAAGCACGCCCTGCTGGTTCAGGGCGAAGGTCAGCGAGGTGACGCCGGCCTGAGTATCGGACAGCCGGTATTTGCCCTGCACCCCCAGCCCCAGCGACAGGCCCGACAACGCCTGCGCATCGCCGGAGAGGACGAAGGGGATGCCCTTGTATTCGAACAGCGGATCGCGCGCGCCGCCGTTCACATTGTTGGAGGGCTGGACCGAAAGGTCGAATTGCAGGCTCAGGGGGTTCTGGCCGCGCACATAGTCGAAATCCTGCTCGGCCTGCTGGCGGGCGGCGCCGTTCGGGGCCTCCTGCACGGCGCGGCGCAGCCAGAACTGCGCCCGCGTGCGGTGGCCTTGCAGCGACAGCGCCTGCGCCAGCGTGCTGGCGGCAGTATAGCGCGCGCCGGGGGTGTCGGCCTCGGCCCAGGCCTGGCGGGCGGCAGCCTCGCTTTCCGGCAGGCGCTGCAACAGGCGCAGGGCCTGCGCCTTCAGGGCCAGCGCCGAACTGTCATCGGGGTCGCGGGTCAGCAGGGCCTCGGCAATGCTCAGGGCCTGATCGGCATAGCCGCGCGCCAGCGCCTCGACGCCGAAGGCGCGCATCTGGTCGACGGTCAGGACGGCAGGCTTGCCGCTGGCAAGGCCCGCACCCAGACCCACCAGCACGCAGGCCATGGCGGCCCAGCGCAGGGCGCGGTTCACTTGCGGTACAGGATGAAGCCACCGGTTTCGCGGCCCTGATCGCCATTGATCGTCGAGTTGACGACCAGGATGCCGATCACCTCGTCCTTGGCGCCGGTGGTGGCATCGCCCGACAGCACACCGTAATAGGTGCCGCTTTCGAACTCGGTCCCCTTGCCGTTCGAGACGATGTCGCTGTTCAGCGTGCCCGTCATCTCGCCATTGTTGTCCATCACCCCCGGGCCGACCTTGAACTGCAGGACGGGCAGGGAGACCAGGTCGACATCCGGCTTCTTGTCGGCATTGATCGCCGAGACCACGCTGGCGGTGATGTCGGTGCCGTTCAGGTCAAAGATCTTGCGGTCCGACACCGTGCCCCGGATCACCGCGCCATTGGCGTTGTTCGTCTCGGCCGAGGCGGAGGAGCCGAAGTTGATCGCCATGTCCATCTTGCCGGTGGTGTAGTTCAGCGTGGCCGAGGTGTCGGAATCGCGCAGGCCCGCGTATTGACCGCTGTAATAGGCCTCGCCCGATTTCGGCAGGACCACGCCATTGCCCTCGGCCCGCTTGTAGATGAAGCCGCCGAAGCCATAGTTCACATAGGCGCCGGTCCGCACGATGGCAAAGCTGTTGCCGGTCTTGGACTCGCCATAAAGCGCGCGGTAGGAGAACTGGTTGATCGGCGTGCCGGTCACGTCGTCCTTGTAGATATTCGGGCCGGCAAAGACCTGGGCGGGCCCGAGCGTCGGCTTCTTGGTGTCCGGCTTGTAGACATTGTTGCCGTCGAAGGCGATGTTCTCGACCGTGAAGGTCTTGGCCTTGGGATCATAGGTGAAGCCCTGGGCAAAGCCGTTGCCGTTCACCTTCGCCCCGCCCGGACCCGCGTTTTCCGCCTCGGTGCGGGTGATGGCGGAACTCGGGCTGGGCGAGGTCGTGCCCGGCAGCGGCGCTATCGACGCATCCGAAGAGGAATCCCCGCCCGAAGATCCGCTGTCCGACTGAAATGGCTTGCCGCTGCATCCGGCCAGCACGATTGCGGCCAGGAGCGAGGTTTTGATGACCGACATGATGCCTCACAAGTTTTTTTCTGGTTTTGCGGGTAGTTTGCCGGATATGTCGGAAAAGGTCAAAAACCCCGTGACTGGTGCGGAATTTCCCTTCCGCGTGATGCGGCGTTGCACCACCGCACCCATTGTGGTTCCTATGCCCGCCTCCACCAGATAGAGTGGGGTCCGACTCATCCTTCGCAGCACCACACCGAAAGGCCGCCCGCCATGCCGCTGACCCCTGAACAGCTTGCCGAAATCGAGGCCGCCCGTGCCACCCCGCGCCTGACCTACCGCGCCGTCTCGGACGGGATGGAGGCGCATCTTTACAAGGCCAATCCGGTGCTGGACCACGGGCTTGTCCGCGTCATCGACTATATGGGCGACGATGCCGCCATCGTGCAGGCGGCCCGGGTCTCCTATGGCGCGGGGACAAAGCATGTCTCCAACGACGAGGGGCTGATCCGCTACCTGATGCGGCACTGGCACTCGACCCCTTTCGAGATGTGCGAGATCAAGCTGCATGTGAAACTGCCGGTCTTCGTCGCCCGCCAATGGATCCGCCACCGCACCGCCAACGTCAACGAATACTCCGCCCGCTATTCGATCCTCGACCGCGAGTTCTATATCCCGCAGCCCGAACAGCTGGCCGCCCAGAGCACGGTCAACAACCAGGGCCGCGGCGCCGTGCTGGAAGGGGCCGAGGCGGCCCGCGTGCTGGACATGCTGAAACGCGATGCGGCGACCTCCTATGACCATTACGAGGCGATGCTTTCCCAAGAGGGCCAGCAGGGTCTGGCCCGCGAATTGGCGCGGATGAACCTGCCGATGAACATCTACACGCAATGGTACTGGAAGGTGGATTTGCACAACCTCTTCCACTTCCTCCGCCTGCGCGCCGACGCCCACGCCCAATACGAGATCCGCGTCTATGCCGACGAGATCTGCCGCCTGGTGAAAGACTGGGTGCCCTTGGCCTATGCCGCCTTCGAGGATTACCGGATGGGCGGCGTGACCTTGAGCGGCAAGGCTGTCGAGGTGTTGAAGCGGCGTCTGGCAGGGGAAGCGGTGGACCAGCCCGCGAGCGGGATGAGCAAGGGCGAGTGGCGGGAGTTTGTGGAGGTTTGGGGGTGAGCCGCGGCCCCGGCTCTTGCCGGGGAGAAAATGGTCCGATGAGCGTAGGGTGCGCATTCATCGCGCACCACTTCCCCGACGTTCCCCGCGTATGACCGCGAAGGTGTCTGGACGCAGACTCATGGTTATCAGGGGTGCGCAACGAATGCGCAACAAAGGTGCGCAATGAATGCGCACCCTACGTCAGCATATCTCCGTCGGTTTGCTTGCGGTACGAGGTGAAGGGCCAGTCCTCGGGGCGGTTCACCAGGCCGTGCTTGACCGGGTTGATCCAGCAATATCGCACATGGTTGCGGTAATCGGTTTCGTCCCGGATGTGATGCTCCCAAAATCGGCGTTGCCAAATTCCGTGTTCGCGCCGTTTGGCGTGGCTTTCCCTGCGCGGCACCGAGGGCATGGCGCGCGCAAACCGTGCCTTGATCACGCTCCACCGGGTTGAAAAATCCCGGTCGCCTTCCGGCAAAGTCCAGACACAATGCAGATGATCCGGCAAGACCACCCAGGCATCGATGCCGAAGGGCCTTTCCGCCCTGGTGGTCCGGACCGCCTCGCGCAAGACCTCGACCTCCCGCGTCAACAGGTCTGATCCGCGGCCCGCCAAGGCCACCGTGAAGAACACGGTTGCGCCGGGTTGTCTGGGGCGGATGTAGTTGGACATGTGCTAGAGCATGGCAGCGACTGGTTAACAACAGGTTTCATGCGGCCGATCATGCCGATCCGGCCCTGTCGCGCCGGATTGGCCGGGCTGGGCTTTGGCGCATCACGAAAACCCCGCCACGACGGGCGGGGTTTGCTGGCTTGGAGCGTTTCAGCGGATCAGTTCCCGGTTTCGACCCGGATCTTGCGCACCTGATCGGCGGTGAGGTAGCCGGTGACCCTCAGCCCCTCGTCGCCCTGCCAGCGGGCGATGGCGGTGCGGGTGTTCTGGCCGAAGACGCCATCGGCGCCATAGGTGTTGTAGCCGAGGCGCGACAGGCGGCGCTGCAGGTCGATCTTCTCATAGGAGGTCAGGCTCAGCAGGCTTTCCTCCAGCGCGGCATTGGCCCCGCTGCCGGGCTGCGGACCCGGCTGGGCGACGGTGCCGGCCTGGTTCGCGATCAGGCTGACTTGGGCGCCGGTGATATAGCCGGTGGCGGTCATCTTGTTGGCGCCTTGCCATTTGGCCAGCGCGGTGCGGGTCTTGGTCCCCCAGAGCCCGTCCGGCGTGCCGGTGGGATAGCCGATCTTGTTCAGCTGGGCCTGGATGGTGACCCGCTGGGTGCGCGACAGGCCAAGCGAGGCCTCGACCTCGGCGGCGGAGAGGGTGCCGGTGCCAGTGCCGGTATTGCCGCCGGTCGGCGGGGTGACGACGCTGCCTTGCAGCAGGCTGTTGGCCTGGGACAGGGTCAGATAGGCGGTGGCCGTCTGGCGGTTGCGCGCCTGCCAGTTGGCGATCGCGGTCCGGGTGTTGTAGCCCCAGACGCCATCGGCGCCACGGGTGTCAAAGCCAAGCGCGGTGAGGCGGCGCTGGATCGTGACCTTCTGGGTGTAGCTGAGGCCAAGAGCGGCCTCTTCCTGCGCGGGCGACAGGCTGCCGCCGGTGCCCGGCGCGGGCGTGCCGGGAAGGGGCGAGGTGGTGGTGGCGCCCAGCCGGGCCAGGGCGTTCAGGGCATTGCCGCGGTAGATCCCGTTCGGGAACTGCGCCAGATAGCTGCGATAGGCGCTGACGGTATTGGCGTTCTGGGCTGCGACATAGGCGCGCTGGTCCAGCTGCTGGGTCAGAAGGCTCTGCGCCACGCCATTGACCACATCGCCGAGGTTGGTCTGGGCTTGGAGCGGCGCGGCGAGGGAGAGGCCGGTGGCCAGCATCAGGGGCAGGGCAAAATTCCGCATCGGAGAAACCTTTCGAAGCAGATGGCCGATGTGGCCATCCGGATGATGCAAGCCCAACGCGCGAGACGGCGAATGGTTGCCTCGATTATCCGCAGGCGCTGCGAAAGGGGGGGAGCATTGGCTTGACAGGGGCGAGCAAAGCGTTACGCCTGCAACCGGTCCACCTGCCGGGCAGGGGCCCTGCCGACCCAAGAAGGAGCCTGAGGCGATGATCGTTTACGGAATTTCGACGTGTGACACGACCAAAAAGGCGTTGAAGGCGCTGGAACGGGCGGGCAAGGATGTGACCTTCCGCGACGTGCGCGCCGCACCTTTGAGCGAGGCCGAGATTGCCGCGATCGTTGAGGAATTTGGCGACAGGGCCGTGAACAAGCAGTCCACGACCTATCGAGGCTTTTCGGCCTTCTTGCGCGAAAGCGAACCCGAGGCGCAGATCGCGGCCCAACCCACCGTGATGAAGCGCCCCATCATTCAGGACGGGGCCACCTGGTTTATCGGCTGGGACGCTGAAACCGAAGCTAAGACAACGGCTTAAAGCAGCCGCAGGTCGCCGGCCGATTGCTTGCCGTCACGGCCTGACTGCAGCTCGAACCCGATCTTCTGGTTCTCGTTCAGCCCTTTCATCCCGGCGCGCTCCACCGCCGAGATATGCACGAAAACGTCCTTGCCGCCGTCATCGGGCGCAATGAAACCATAGCCTTTGGTCGCGTTAAACCACTTCACGGTGCCCGTCGGCATGCCGCTTCTCCCATCTTAACCCTCCCGGGGCGATATTGCGCCGGGCCGTGCGGCCAGATCTTCTCGGTCTTCACGAAGGGAGCCGGGTAGAAAACTGTCGTCACTGGGGGCGATGATGCCAAAGGTGAAATGAAAATCAAGCGTGATCCTTGAAAATAAGGCGTTTTCAGGCGGTTTGATGACGTTTTCGGGGGGGATGGGCGGGGAAATCACGCCGATAGCGCCACCAGTCGGGCCGATCCGGCAGGAATTATGGCGGCAGCGGGGCCGATTCCACCCCCTGTTGCGGCCCCGGCGCGCAAGAAAAAGCCCCGTCCGGGCATGGGCCGGACGGGGCAGACGCGAAAGACGGCCTCAGTTGGCGGGCGGCAGGGCGGCAAAGCCAAGGTCGGACAGCGCCGCATCCAGCGTCATGGTGTCGGTCCGGCTTTCGCCGAGACGACGGACCGAGACGGTGCGCTCCTCCACCTCTTTCATGCCGATGGCGAGAAGGACCGGCACTTTGCCCAGCGAATGTTCGCGGACCTTGTAGTTGATCTTCTCGTTGCGCACGTCGGCCTCTGCCCGCACCCCGGCCTTGCGCAGGGCGCCCACGACCTCATGCACATAAGGATCGGCGTCCGAGACGATCGAGGCCACGACGACCTGACGCGGCGCCAGCCAGAAGGGCAGCTTGCCGGCGTAGTTCTCGATCAGGATGCCGATGAAGCGCTCGAAAGACCCGAGGATCGCGCGGTGCAGCATGTAGGGCCGGTGCTTGGCGCCATCCTCGCCGACATATTCCGCGCCAAGGCGGGTCGGCAGGTTGGGGTCAACCTGGAAGGTGCCGCACTGCCATTCGCGCCCGATCGCATCTGTCAGCTTGAAGTCGAGCTTCGGGCCATAGAAGGCACCGTCGCCGGGGTTGATCTGGTAGGGCAGGCCGAGCTTTTCGATGGCGCCTTTCAGCGCGCCTTCGACCTTGTCCCATGTCTCGTCCGAGCCGATGCGGACATCGGGGCGGGTCGAAAGCTTGATGTCGAACTTCGGGAAGCCGAGGTCTTTGTAAACGCTGGACAAAAGCGCGATGAAAGCCGCGCATTCCGACTCGATCTGGTCTTCGGTGCAGAAGATATGCGCATCGTCTTGCGTGAAGCCACGCACCCGCATCAGGCCGTGCATCGAGCCTGAGGATTCGTAGCGATGGCAGGACCCGAACTCGGCCAGACGCAGCGGCAGGTCGCGATAGGACTTGATGCCTTGGTTGAAGATCTGCACATGGCAGGGGCAGTTCATCGGCTTCAGCGCGTTGATGCGCTTTTCCTTGGCGCCGTCCTCGTCCACTTCGACGATGAACATGTTCTCGCGGTAGGCCTCCCAATGGCCGGACTTCTCCCAGAGGATGCGGTCCACCACCTGCGGCGTGCGAATCTCCTTGTAGCCGGCCGTGCGCAGACGGCCGCGCATGTAATCTTCCAAGCTCCGCCAGATCTGCCAGCCGTTCGGATGCCAGAAGACCATGCCGGGGGCTTCGTCCTGCAGATGGAACAGCTCCATCTCGCGGCCCAGCTTGCGGTGGTCGCGCTTGGCGGCCTCTTCCAGCATGGTCAGATGGGCCTTGAGGTCGTCGCGGTTCTTGAAGGCGAGGCCATAGATGCGCTGCAGCATGGGGCGCGTCGCGTCGCCGAGCCAATAGGCCCCGGCGACATGGGTCAGCTTGAAGGCATCGGCGGGCACCTGGCCCGTGTGCTGCAGATGCGGGCCGCGGCAGAGGTCCTGCCAGTGGCCGTGCCAGTACATCCTGAGGTCTTCGCCCTCCGGGATGCGGTTGATCAGCTCGATCTTGAAGGGCTCGCCGCGCTCCTCATAGTAGGCGATGGCGCGGGCGCGCGGCCAGACTTCGGTACGGACCGGGTCACGGGCGTTGATGATCTGCTTCATCTTGGCCTCGATCTGGCCAAGGTCGTCGGCCGAGAAGGGCTCGGCGCGGTCGAAGTCGTAGAACCAGCCATAGTCGCGGACCGGGCCGATGGTGACCTTCACGTCGGGCCAGATCTCCTGCACAGCGCGGGCCATGATATGGGCGCAGTCGTGGCGGATCAGCTCCAGCGCCTGGGCGTCATCGGCCATGGTGTGGATGGCGATGGCGGCATCCTTCAGGATCGGCCATTGCAGGTCGTAATGGACCCCGTCGACCGAGGCGGAGATCGCCTTCTTGGCCAGACCCGGCGCGATCGAGGCCGCCACTTCGGCAGCCGTCACGCCGGCGGTATAGTCGCGGCGCGCACCATCGGGAAATGTCAGGGAAATCTGTGACGCATGGGGCATCTGGCCCTCTCCTCGTCGTTTTGGCGCCTACGAAGCGCCCGGTTGCGGGTTGGTCCGGGGGTTCTGCCGGGAAGGCGGGCGGTTGTCAATCGCGGCGGGGGGCGTAGGATGGGCAATCTGCCCAACTATCCGGAAAGTGACCGATGACCCAAGCCAGCCGTTTGCAGACCCCCGAGGGCCGCGACCTCGCCTATCACCAAAGCGCAGGGCAGGGGCCGGGGATCGTGTTTCTGGGCGGTTACCGGTCGGACATGGGCGGCACCAAGGCGATGGCTTTGGAGGCATGGGCCCGCGCGCAGGGCCGCGCCTTCCTGCGGTTCGACTATTCCGGTCACGGGGAATCGGGTGGCGATTTCAACGATCTGGGGATTGGCGACTGGTTCGCCGATGCCAGGGCCGCGCTTGCCCTGACCGAGGGGAAGCAGGTTCTGGTCGGCTCGTCGATGGGGGGCTGGATTGCGCTGCTCCTCGCCCGCGCCGTGCCGGAGCGGATCGCGGGTCTGGTCGGCATCGCCGCCGCCCCTGATTTCACCGAGGACAGCGTGCTGCCCAGCCTGACCACGGCGGAACAGGCGCAGATGGCCGTGCGCGGGTTGATCGAGCGGCCCTCGGCCTATTCCGACGAACCCTATGTCTTCACGGCGAAATTGATCGAACAAGGGCGCGCGCATCTGGTGTTGCGCACGCCCCTGGATCTGCCGTTTCCGGTGCGGTTCCTGCAAGGCTCCGCCGATGAGGATGTCCCGCCCGAGGTCGCGATCCGGCTTTTCAACCACGCGCGGGGCGGGGATATAAGGCTGACCCTGATGAAGGGGGCCGACCATCGCTTTTCCTCCCCCGAGGCGCTGCGCCTGATCGAGCGCAGCGTCGCGGAGGTCTCCGCCTAGCCCTTGTTGGCTTGACGGATCGGGGTGACATTGCCCGACGAAGGCGCTGCAGCCGGGGTCGAAGCCGGGGCTGCGGTCGGGGTCGCCGGGGTGGTCTGCGCTGCGACCGGAGCCGGGGCAGGGGCGGCGACCGGGGCAGGTTGCGGCGCAGCGGCCACCGGAGCCGGGGTCACCGCAGCCGGCTTTTCGGCGACGGTCGGCTCCTTGGCCACAGACGGCGCAGGCGTGGCCGGCGCTGGCATGGTGGGGGCGGGCGCGGGCTTGGCCTCGGCAACCACGGGCTTGGGTGCCGGGGCGGCTGCGGGCTTGGCCACTTCAGCCGGTTTGACGGCAGCGGGCTTCACCTCAGCGGCTTTCACCTCCACCGGCTTCGCGGCGACAGTTTTAGGCGCTGCGGCTTTAACCGTCTCGGCCTTCGGCGCTGCGGCTTTCTTGGCGGCGGGCTTTGCTGCGGGCTTGGTGGCGGGAGGGGCCGCAACCGGCGCCTTTTCGGCCACTTTCTCCACCGGCGGTGCCAGCCGTGCCGATTTCACGAAAACCGCGTTGGGCGCGGCATCGGCCGGGGCGTTCAGCTTGGCCGGGGTCGCTGCCTCGGCACCCGAGTGCTTGTCGATGAAGCCCAGAACCAGCGGGCGGATGTTCAGCCGCCAGCTCTTGCCGGCGAAGATGCCGTAATGGCCGGCGCCGGGCTCCAGATGTTCGGCCTTCATCGCCTCGGGCAATCCGGTCAGCATCTTCAGCGCCGCGACGCATTGGCCGGGGGCCGAGATATCGTCCTTCTCGCCCTCCACCGTCATCACGGCCACCCGCTTGATCGCGCCGATGTCCACCTTCTTGCCGGCGACGACGAATTCGTTCTTCGCAATCTCGCGCTTCTTGAAGATGCGGTCGACGGTGGAGAGGTAGAACTCCGCCGTCATGTCCATGACCGAGAGATATTCGTCATAGAAACGGTTGTGCGCGTCCTGATCCGAGGCCTCGCCATGCACCACGCGCATGATCTGTTCGGAGAAGGCCTTGGAGTGACGCTCGGCATTCATCGAGATGAAACCGGCCAGCTGCAGAAGGCCCGGATAGACCAGACGCCCGGCGCCCTTGTATTTGAAGCCGACGCGCTGGATCGCCATTTCCTCCAGCTGCCCCATGGTGACGCGGCGGCCAAAGTCGGTGACATCGGTGGCTGCGGCATCGGGGTCGATCGGGCCGCCGATCAGGATCAGGCTGTGCGGCTGGGCCTTGGGGTCCTCACCGGCGAGATAGGCGGTGGCGGCCAGGGTCAGGGGCGCGGGCTGGCAGACGGCGATCACATGGGTGTCGGGCCCGAGGTGGCGCATGAACTCGACGAGGTAGAGCGTGTAATCCTCGATGTCGAACTTGCCGGCGCTGGCGGGAATGTCGCGCGCATTGTGCCAGTCGGTCACATAGACCTCGGCGTCGGGCAGCAGGCTGGTGACGGTCGAACGCAGCAGCGTCGCATAATGGCCCGACATCGGCGCCACGACCAGAAGCTTGCGCTTCATCGGCTCGCGCCGGCGGACCGCGAAATGGATCAGGTCGCCGAAGGGCTTGGCCACCTCGACCTTCACGTCGACCAGGTGGTCCTGCCCGGTCGGGCCGACGAAGGAGCGGATGCCCCAGTCGGGCTTGACGCTCATCCGGCCAAAGCTGCGCTCGGCCACTTCGCCCCAGGCAGCGGTAAGGCCGATCATCGGGTTCATCGACAAGGCAAAGGCCGGGTAGGAGGCAATCGCCCTTGCGCTGGCGCCCGCCCACTCTGTGGTGTTGCGAATGCTTTCCATCCAGTCGTATGTGGCCATATACTTCATCTGGCGTCCTTATGTGGTTGGCGTCCCGGCCCTATGGTCGCGATGCGGGGAGGGGGCGGAAAATGCTGCACAGCAGCGAGAATAGGGGCGAAAAGGCATCATGACAACTGACGAGATTGACGCACAAGCAAAGTTGGCGCGGTTGACCGAAAATCTTGCCCGGGTCGAGGCGCTTTCGGCCCGTCTGATGCAGGCGATGGCGGCGCGCAAACCGCATGACACCGCGCTCGATGGGCCGCATCAGGACCTCTACATGAAGGCGGCAGCGGCATATCTGGCGGGGATGATGCAGAATCCGGCCAAGATGATGGAGCAGCAGGTCGGATACTGGGGCAAGACGATGAAGAATTACGTCGAGGCCCAGCAGGCCCTCGTCAAGGGCGAGGCCCCGCCCGCGACCGACGCGCCCAAGGACCGCCGCTTTGCCAATCCGGTCTGGGACACCAATCCCGCCTTCCATTATCTGAAGCAACAATACCTCCTCAACGTCGAATCAGTGCAGACCGCGATGTCGGATATGGATGCGCTGGACCCGGATGAACGGAAGCGTGTCGAATTCTTTACCCGTCAAATTGTCGACATGATGGCGCCGACCAATTTTCTGGGTACCAACCCCGATGCGCTGGAAAAGGCGATGGCGACCGATGGCGAAAGCCTGGTGCAGGGGCTGGAGAACCTCGTGCGCGACATCGAGGCGAGCAATGGCAACCTGCAGGTGACCCTCGCCGACCCCGAGGCCTTCACCATCGGGGTGAACATCGCCACCACGCCGGGCGCGGTGGTGTTCCGCAACCACATGTTCGAGCTGATCCAGTACACGCCGGTGACCGAGACGGTCTACAAGACGCCCCTGCTGATCTTCCCGCCCTGGATCAACAAATACTATGTGATGGACATGAAGCCCGCCAACAGCCTGATCCGCTGGGTGGTGGAACAGGGCTTCACGCTTTTCGTCGTCTCCTGGATCAACCCGGATGCGGCCTATGCCGATATCACGATGGAC
Source organism: Rhodobacter sp. P1_C2 (assembly GCF_056406375.1). Classification (NCBI taxonomy): domain Bacteria; kingdom Pseudomonadati; phylum Pseudomonadota; class Alphaproteobacteria; order Rhodobacterales; genus Rhodobacter; species Rhodobacter sp. P1_C2. Next base: position 111,785 of record NZ_JBFUAG010000009.1, on the reverse strand, counting down.
GACTATATCCGCGACGGGTTCCTCACCGCGATGGCCGAGACCCGGCGCGCAACCGGCGAAAAGCAGATCAACTGTGTCGGCTATTGCATCGCCGGCACCACGCTGGGCCTGACCCTCTCGCATCTGGAGCGGGCCGGGGACAAGACGGTGAAGAGTGCCACCTTCTTCACCACGCTGACCGATTTCTCCGATCCGGGCGAGGTGGGGGTCTTTCTGGCCAATGACTTCGTCGACGGGATCGAGCGGCAGTCGAAGAGCGACGGCATCCTGTCGAAAGCCTTCATGGGGCGCACCTTCAGCTTCCTGCGCTCCAACGACCTGATCTTCCAGCCGGCGATCAAGAGCTACATGCTGGGCGAACAGGCGCCGGCCTTCGACCTTCTCTACTGGAACGGCGACGGCACCAATCTGCCGGCCAAGATGGCGGTCGAATATCTGCGCGGCCTCTGCCAGGACGACGGCTTTGCCCAGGGCACCTTCAAGGTCTTCGGCAAGCCGGTCAGCCTGTCCGAGGTCAAGGTGCCGCTGTGCGCCGTGGCCTGCGAGACCGACCACATCGCGCATTGGAAGGGCAGCTTCAACGGCGTCCGCCAGATGGGCAGCAAGGACAAGACCTTCATCCTGTCGCAGTCGGGCCATGTCGCGGGCATCATCAACCCGCCGTCCAAGGGCAAATACGGCCATTACACCAACGCCGCCCCGATGGGCGTGGCCGAGGATTGGTACAAGGGCGCCACCTTCACGCAAGGCAGCTGGTGGCCGCGCTGGCGCGACTGGCTGGCCGAACGCTCCGGCCCGCAGATCGCCGCGCGCGAGCCGGGGGCGGGCCCGCTGCCGGTGCTCTGCCCGGCGCCGGGCACCTATGTTCTGGGGGCAAGCGCCCCCTGAACCCGGGGCCGCACATCGGTGCGGCGCAGCGGGCGTTGACAGGGGCGAATACAAGCTATGCGCGACTGTCACCGCTGCGTCGCAGAATTTTCACTTGAAATGCTGCACTGCAGCATGTATATATCCTCCACAGGAAACGGGATTGGACCCGCTTCATAAGGAGAATATGAAATGACCAAGACCCCCGATTTCACCAAAGTGATGCAAGACATGATGGCGTCCTTCCCGGTTGACGCCTCTGCCTTCCAGAACGCTTTCAAGACCCAAGCCGCTTTCGGTGAAAAGCTGACCAAGGTTGCGCTCGACGCTGCTGAGAAGTCGACCGAAATCTCGTCCAAATGGGCCAAGGACGCGCTGGCCAAGCTGACCGCCGTCTCCAAGGCCAAGACCGAACCGGCCGACTACACCAAAGCCGCCACCGATTTCGCTTCGGCCGCTGCCGAAATGGCGTCCGAGCACCTGGCTGCCTTCGCCGAAGTCGCCAAGAAGGTCCAGCTGGACACCGTCGAACTGCTGCTGGCCGCTGGCAAGGACGCTTCGGTTGAAGCCACCGCCGCTGTCAAGAAAGCCAGCGACGACGTGACCGCCGTGGCCAAGAAAGCCGTGACCGCCGCCACCGCCGCGAAGTGATCGCGACCGACTGTTTGCGATAGCATTTTGGACGGGCGGGCTGCAAAGCCCGCCCTTTCTTTTATTCTGCACCTCGCCTAAGCTTCTCTGCACCGCAATACATTCGGGGGAGCTCCTATGGCCGAGACCGCTAAACCATTGTTGATCAAGCGCTATGCCAGCCGCCGTCTCTACAACACCGAAACCTCGGACTATGTGACCCTCGAAGATATCGCCGGCTTCATCCGCGCGGGCCGCGAAGTGCAGATCATCGACTTGAAATCCGGCGACGACCTGACCCGGCAATATCTGCTGCAAATTGTGGCGGAACACGAATCCAAGGGCGATACGGTCCTGCCGACCAATGTTCTGACCGATCTGGTGCGCTCTTACACCTCCAACATCCAGTCGGTGGTGCCGCAGTTCCTCGCCGCCAGCTTCGAGATGCTGCGCGAGGGCCAGTCCAAGATGGTGGAAAACCTCACCGCCATCCCCAATCCCCTGACCTCGATGCCGGGCTTCGAAGCGATGCGCAAGCAGCAGGAAGCCTTCATGAAGACGATGATGGGCGGTCTGCCCTGGGCCGGCGGCAGCGCGCCCGAGGCCGAATCACCCAGCGAGACGCCCGAGGATCTGGCCGAGATCAAGCGCCAGCTGGCCGAGTTGCAGAAGAAACTGTCCAAGCTCTGACGGTTGGCCGCGGCCCGCCCGAGCCCTTGTGAAGCGGAGAGCCAATGCCCGATCCTCAGGGACGCGTCACCCTTTGGGGGATCGAATGTTTTCTGGCCGTGGCCGAGGAGGGCGCGATTTCTGCCGCCGCCCGGCGGCTGGAAGTCAGCCCCTCCGCCATCAGCCAGCAGATCACCGGGCTTGAGGCCGCGCTTGGCGCCGTCCTGCTGGACCGCTCCGCCCGGCCGATGGGCCTGACCCCCGGCGGTCAGATGTTCCGCCGCCACGCCCAGACCATCCTCAACGCCGAGGCCGAGGCCCGCGCCGACCTCGCCGTGGCGGACCTTTCCGGCCTGACCACCCTGCGCCTTGGCATGATCGAGGATTTCGACGCCGAGGTGACGCCGGCCTTGCTCACCACCCTCGCACGCGATCTGAAAGGCTGCCGCTTTCTGCTGGAGACCGGGCCCAGCCACCGCCTGCTCGACCAGCTGGAGGCCCGGGCGCTGGATGTGGTGGTGGCCGCCGATCAGGGCACCGAGGGCGGCGCAGAAGGCTGGCGCGAGGTGCATCCCCTGATGGCCGAACCCTTCGTCGCCGTCCTGCCGCGGGGCCGCGACCCTGCGGCGGGCGTAGCCGACCTGCCGCTGATCCAGTACACCGCCCGCCACCTGATGGGCCGCCAGATCGCCGCGCATCTGGCGCGGCAGAACCTGCGCCCGGCGCATCGTTTCGAACTCGACAGCTATCACGCGATCCTGGCCATGGTGGCGGGCGGCGAGGGCTGGACGATCCTGACCCCCCTGGCGCTCCACCATGTCGCGCGGTTCAGGGCGGCGGTCACGGTCTCGCCCCTGCCTTTCGCGCCCCTGGAGCGCAGCCTGTCGCTCTCGGCCCGGGCCGGGGTCTTGCGCGATATTCCGGGCCAGGTCGCCGCTCGGCTGCGCGGACTGGTCGATGACAGGGTGATCAAACCGGCGCTGGCCGACTGGCCCTGGATGGCAGGCCACCTGCGCCTGCTTTAGCCGGTAGGATGGGCAATCTGCCCATCTTGCCTGTCAGCCTTTGACGTCCAGCGCGGCGGCGGTCAGGGCGGCGGCGATGAAATCAAGCTCGGCCTCGGTCAGCCGCGTCGGCAGGCGCACGTCGCAGGCGCGCATCAGCATGGCGCGGGTCTGCGGCAGTTCGGGCGCCTCGCCCAGGAACTGCCAGTTCCAGAAGGCGCGGGCATTGTCCTCCGACAGGCCAAAGACCTGCACCGCAACGCCGCGCCGCTTCGCCTCGGTCTGAAAGCGCCGCGCTTCGGCATCGCTCCAATCGCCTTTCAGGTTGAACTGGATCGAATCAGGGGCGCGCAGTTCCGGGGCCAAAGCCTCGGGGACTGCGAGCCAGGCGCTCTCGTTCAGCCGCGCCGCCACCCGGTCATGGCCTGTGCGACCTTTGGCCACACGCAGCGCCACCTCGGGCAACTGGGGCCGGATCACCGCCGCAGACAGGTTCTGCATCCGCATGTTGTAGAGCGGCAGCTTGTTTTGCCAGAGCATGTAGCTGTTCTGCAGGCCCGGATGCTTCTTCCAGTTATGCTCGTAAGCGCCCGACATGATGACGGCGCGGGCCGCCAGCTCCGGGTCGTCGGTGATCAGCATGCCGCCTTCGCCCGCGTTCACCATCTTGTAGGACTGAAAGCTGAAACAGCCGATCTTGCCGATGGTGCCGATCTTGCGGCCATGCCATTCGGTGCCGAGCGAATGCGCCGCATCCTCGACCAGCGGAATCCCCGCCGCATCGCACAGTTCCAGGATCGCATCCATGTCCGAGGTATGGCCGCGCATATGGCTGATCAGCACCGCATCGGCGCCGGGCAGCTTGGCCGCGAAATCCGCCATGTCGACGCGGTAATTCTCCCCCACTTCCACCAGCACCGGAACGCAATCGGCATGGATCACCGCCGAGGGCACGGCGGCGAAGGTGAAGGCCGGGATCAGCACTTTCGCGCCGCGCGGCAGGTCGAGCGCCTTCAGCGACAGGAACAGCGCCGCCGAACACGACGACACCGCCAGCGCATAGCGGGCACCCATCAGCTCGGCGAACTCGGCCTCCAGCAGCGCCACCGGCGCACCCTCGGGGGCGGTGTAGCGGAAGAGATCGCCCGAGATCAGCAGCCGCTCGATCTCGGCCAGGGCGCCGGGCGGGATCGGTTCGGCGTCATAGACATTGGGGGCGAGGGCTTGTCCGTCGGGGGCCATGGTTGCAGCTTTCCTGAAACTCTTCTTCAGGAAAGATTAAACTGTGCCAAGGTGACACGCCAGTGACAAATCTGCGCCATCGGCGAATTCCGCCGATGGAACTGGTCGATCCGGGCTTAAAGACCCAACCTGTCGCGGAGCGCGTACCAGGTCATCGCAAGCACGAGTAGTGGCGCCCGGAGCCTCGCCCCGCCGGGGAAGGCGGTCTGCGGCACCGAGGCCATCAGATCGAAACGCTCGGCCTGACCGGCCACCGTCTCGGCCATGATCTTGCCGGCGAGCGTTGCCATCGCCACCCCATGCCCGGAATAGCCCGAGGCCGACATCACATTCTCGGCCGGGCGGGCAAAGCAGGGCATCCGGTTCATCGTGATCGCCAGCGTGCCGCCCCAAGCATAATCGATCCGCGCATCGGCCAACTGGGGATAGATGCTCAGCATCGGCTTGCGGACGGTGCGCAGGATGTCGGGGAAGCGGTAGCCATAGCTTTCGCCGCCACCAAACAGCAGCCGGTTATCCTCCGACAGGCGCCAGTAGTTCACCACGAATTTGGTATCGGCCACCGCCACCGGACGGGCGAGGATCTCTGCGGCGCGGTCACCCAGGGGTTCGGTCGCGAGGATGAAATTGTTGATCGGCATCACCCGCGCCGCCACCTTCGGCTCCAGCCCGCCGAGATAGCCGTTGCAGGCGAGGATCACCTGAGCCGCACGAACCTGGCCTTGCGCGGTGCGCACCAGGGGCTTGGCCCCCGGCTCCACCGCCAGCACCTCCGAGCGTTCGTAAAGCTGCACCCCGGCGGCGCGGGCCGCCGCGGCGAGGCCAAGGGCATAGTTCAACGGATGCACATGGCCGGCATCGGTGTCCAGCACCCCGCCCTTGAAGGCCTTCGAGCCGATCAGCCCCTCGATCGTCTTGCCCTCGAAGCGTTCGAGGTGGGAATAGCCGTAATGGCCTTCCAGCTTGTCGGCATAGGCCAGCGTGTCGCGTAGCTCGGCCTCGTGCCAGCAGGCGGTGGCGACGCCGGGGTGGAAGGTTACGGGCATCGCATGGGTCCGGATCAGCGATTTGACCAGATCCTTGGCCTCTTCGGCCAGCGCCCAAAGCCTGTGGGCGGTTTCCACCCCCATCTCGGCCTCGAGCCAATCCTGATCCTGGCGCTGGCCGGAGCCGACTTGGCCCCCATTGCGGCCAGAGGCGCCAAAGCCCATCCGGTGCGCCTCGACCAGCACGACGGAATAGCCCTTCTGCGCCAGATGGAGGGCCGCCGACAGGCCGGTATAGCCGCCGCCGACGATGCAGACATCGGCCGTGACCTCGCCCTGCAGGGGGGGCAGGGCTGCGAAAGGCGTCGCCGTCGCAGCATAAAAGGACGGGGGATATTCCCCCGCCTTGTCGTTCACATGCAGCAAGTTCATACGTTCAACAACAGATGCTGACGTTCCCAGGGCGAGATGACCTGAAGGAACTCTTTGTATTCATTGCGTTTGACGGAATCGTAGACCTTGCAGAAGGCCTCGCCCAGAACACCCTTCAAGGCCGCGTCCTCGTCCAAGAGGTCCAGGGCATCGCCCAGGTTGGTCGGGATGTCGTCGCTGTCGATATAGGCGCTGGCCTTGAACTCGGGCCGGGGCTGCTTTTTCTCCATCAGGCCAAGATAGCCGCAGGCAAGCGTGGCCGCGATGCCGAGATAGGGGTTGCAATCCATCCCCGGCAGGCGGTTTTCGACCCGCCGCGCGGCGGCGCTGCTGATCGGGATCCGCAGGCCCGTGGTGCGATTGTCGCGGCCCCATTCCAGGTTGATCGGCGCAGCAAAGTCCGGAACATAGCGGCGGTAGCTGTTGACGTAGGGCGCCAGAACCGCAATCGCCCCGGTCAAGTGGTTCTGCATGCCGGCGATGAAGTGGAAGAAGGCCTCGGTCTCCTCGCCCTTCTTTTCGGAAAAGATGTTCTTGCCGCTCTTGCTGTCCACGACTGAGGTGTGGATATGCATGGCCGATCCCGGCTCGCCCGCGATGGGCTTGGCCATGAAGGTGGCAAAGCAGTCGTGGCGCAGCGCCGCCTCTCGGATCAGGCGTTTGAAGAAGAAAACGTCATCGGCCAGGCGGACCGGATCGCCATGTTCGAGGTTCAGCTCGATCTGGCCGGCGCCGCCCTCTTGCAGGATGCCGTCGATTTCCAGCCCCTGGGCTTCGGCATAGTCGTAGATGTCGTCGATCACCTTGCCATATTCGTCGATGGCCGACAGCGAATAGGCCTGCTTGCCCGCCGCCTTGCGGCCAGAACGCCCCATCGGCGCCTCGACCGGCATGTTGGGGTCGATGTTGCGGGCGGTCAGGAAGAACTCCATCTCGGGCGCCACGACAGGGGTCCAGCCCTGGTCGTTGTAAAGCTTCACGATCCGTTTCAGCACATTGCGGGGCGAGAAGGGGATCGGGTTGCCGTCCTGGTCCATCGCGTCATGGATGACTTGCAGGGTCACATCCGCCGTCCAGGGGGCGGCGGTCGCGGTGGAGAAGTCGGGGACCATATACATGTCCGGCTCGGTGAAAGCATCGAAAGGGTTGTCGGCCCATTCGCCGGTGATGGTCTGAAGGAAGATAGAATTCGGCAGGAAGTAATTGGTCTGCTTGGCGAATTTCGCGGCGGGCATGGCCTTGCCCCGCGCCACACCGGCAATGTCGCCGATCACGCATTCCACTTCATCAACACGGCGGCTGCCAATATATTCTTTTGCTGCCTCAGGCAGTTGGTCGGTCCATTTGGACATGGGTCACACTTGTTGTGGCGGCGCAGGCTTCAGGCCCGCGCCATGGTGAAAAACTCTGCGATCTGGTCGGCCATGGTCTTGTCGTTCAGGGGCAGGGTCAGCCGCCCCGTCGCCTCGGCCATCAGATCGTCGGGCACGAGGCCCTTGCCGCGGGTCTTGATCAGGCCGTCGATGAACTCCGGCTGGAATTCGGGATGGGCCTGCACGGTGAAGGCGCGGTCGCTGTAAAGGAGGGCGGCATTCTCGCAGAAGTCGTTGCTGGCCACGACTTCGGCCCCCTCCGGCACCACGGTCACCTGATCGCGGTGCCAGGCGTTCAGCCGCAGCTTCTGCCCGCCGAAGTCATAGTCGGTCGCCCCCACGGCCCAGCCCCCGGCATAGCGTTCGACCTTGCCGCCCATGGCTTGCGCGACGATCTGGTGGCCGAAACAAATGCCGACGATCGGCACATGCGCCCAATAGGCGTCGCGGATGAACTGCTCCAAGGGCGGAATCCAGGGGTGATCCTCGTAAGCGCCGTGGCGCGAGCCGGTGATCAGCCAGCCCTCGCAGTCCAGCACCGAGGCGGGAAATTCCCCCTCCACCACGCGAAAGGTTTCGAAGGTGAAGCCGTGGCCCGCCAGAAGCCGGGCAAACATGTCGGGGTAATCGCCCATCTCTGCCGAGAGGACTTCGGGCGCGAGGCCGGTTTGCAGGATGCCGATTTTCATGATGGGTCCGGTTGCTGATAGTCCAGCCTAGCGCAGCGCCCCCCCTGATGGTCAAGGGGGGCGTGCCGTGATTTGATCAAACAGTGTCGAGGTAAAGCTCGACCTTCTCGGAATCCGACAGCTCGTCGAGGTAGTGGAGTTCCTGCCGCTTGGTCGAGATCAGGTTCTTGATCAGCTCAGGATGGATGAAGCGCGAGACGATCGAGCTTTGCTCCAGCGCCTCGATCGCGGTTTCCCAGGTCTCGGCGATCTGTTCCAGACCTTCGACGGCATAGGCATTGCCGACGATCGGGCTTGGCGGTTCCATCTCGTTTTCGATCCCGTCGAGTGCCGCGCCAAGGATGGCGGCGAGCATCAGGTAAGGGTTCACGTCGCCCCCCGCCACGCGGTGTTCGATCCGCCGCGCGCCGGGGTTGCCGGCGGGAATGCGGATCGCGGCGGTGCGGTTCTCGTAGCCCCAGCAGACGGCGGTGGGGGCGTGTTTGCCCGGCACCAGACGTTCATAGCTGTTCTGGTGCGGCGCGAAGATCAGGGTGGAATCGCGCATCGCATTGAGGCACCCGGCCACCGCCTGTTTCAGCATCGCCGTGCCCTTGGGCCCGCCGCTGTCGAAGACATTGCGCCCGGACTCATCCAGCAGGCTGAAATGGGTGTGCAGGCCCGAGCCGGAATATTCCGGGTAAGGCTTGGCCATGAAGCTGGCCGCAAAGCCGTGACGGCGGGCGAGGCCCTTGACCAGCAGCTTGAAAAGCCAGGCATCGTCTGCGGCGCGCAGCGCGTCGTCGCAATGCATCAGGTTGACTTCGAACTGCCCGAGGCCGGTTTCCGAGGTGGAGGTATCGGCCGGAATGTCCATCGCCTCGCAGGCGTCGTAGAGGTCGGTGAAGAAAGTGTCGAAGACGTCCAGCGCGCGGATCGACAGCGTCTCTGCCGCCTTGCGCCGCTTGCCCGAACGGGGCGAGGGCGGCACCTGAAGCGATTTGCCCGAGTCGTCGATCAGGAAGAACTCCAGCTCCATCGCGCAGACCGGGGTCAGCCCGCGCGCCTTGAAGCGGTTGACCACGGCCGACAGCGCATGGCGCGGGTCGCCTTCGTAGGGCGTGCCGTTTTCGCGGAACATCCAGATCGGCAGCAGGGCCGTCGGCGCCTCGAGCCAGGGCATCGGCATGAAGCCACGCTCGGTCGGTTTCAGGACGCCGTCCTGGTCGCCCTGTTCGAAGACCAGGGGGGAATCGTCGATATCCTCGCCCCAGATGTCGAGGTTCAGAACCGAGAAGGGGAAGCGCGTCCCGTCCTTCACGATCTTGTCCGCGAAACGTGCGGGAACCCGTTTGCCCCGCGCTTGCCCGTTGAGGTCCGCCGCTGCCACGCGGATTGTCCGGACGTCCGGGTGTTTTCTAAGCCAGTCCTTCATCATGTCACATCGGAAGGGCAGACCACCGCCCACACTTGGCCGCCCCGGTCGGGGGAGGCCCAGCGGGCGGGTCGGATCATGCCCTTGATCCATCCCTTTTTGTTGATCCCGGCAGAGGTCGACATGACCTCCGCGCAATTTGATCAAATCTGAGGATAGGCGGCGCGGACGATTCCGGCAAGGGAAATCGGCAACTGCTGCGGGAGCGGGGGGCCAGCCCCCCGCTCCCCCCGGGATATTTTCATCTGGATGAAGGAAATTCAGGCAGTCTGCGGAGCAACGTAGCCAAGGTCTTCCGGGGTCGGCGGCGTCGGCACGGCGAGGTAGGATTCCGGTTCGATGCGGACCAGACCGCGCAGGCGCAGGGTGTCGCGGTCTGCGGGGGACAGGGCGGCAATCGCCTCGGCGATGACCTTGAAGAGGAGGTCGGCGTCCTGTCCGGGGCCTGCGATATAGGGCAGGCCGGGGGTCGGTTCGGTCAGGCCGACGGTCTTGAGGTCGGCGGCAAAGGCCTCCCATTCGGCGATCATGCTCCAGGTCACGGCGTCGATGGCGGCGATCTCGGCCAGGCCCTCGGCCACGGCGCGGGCGCTGGCGAGGTGGCCGCCGGTCCGCAGATGCGGGATCAGGCGCATGTCATGGGCGATCGCGTGGTTCTGCGGCGCGGCCCAGCCCGATTGCGACAGATCCTCGTTGAAGGCGAGGGCGGCGCCGTGGAAATCGGGCAGGGTGCTGCGCGGGTCACTCTTGCGGGCGACGAAGACCGAGCGGTAATGGCCGGGGGCAGCGCCCGCGACCTCGTAATCCGGGGTGCCGATCAGGGTGACCTTGCCGTGGAGTTTCGCGCGGTAGGGAAAGCCGCAGGTCTGCGACAGGAGGAGATCGGGAGACTCCCACGCCTCCCAATAGGCGCCGGCGCCGCGGGTCAGCGTATCGGGCGCGTCGATGCCCGCAGCGCGCAGCCCGTCGCGGATCAGCGCCCAGAGCCGGTCATTGGCCGGTTGGCATTCGGCGCGGTCGTACATTCCAAGCGAGGCGATCATTTCTGTTGGGCTTTCTGTCGGGCGAGGGCGGATTCAACATCGGTCAGGCCCAGAAGGCTCGTGACCAGCCGCAGGAGGCGGTCCTCCTCGGCATCGCGCTGGCCATCGGCGAGGGCGACCGACCAGAGCGCCTCGACCAGGCCGGTGCGGGCCTCCAGCGGGACGGCCTCTTTCAGGGCGCGGGTGAAGCGGACGGTGTCGGGGGCCAGCGTCTCCACCGTCTCGGCCTCGCGCCGCAGGGCGAGGGCGGCCTCGGGCGGCAGGGCATAGCGGCTGGCGAGGATGCGGTCGATCCGGGCCAGTTCGGGACCCGACGCAAAGCCATCGGCCCGCGCCACGCGCACGAGGAGCGCAGCCAGGGCCAGCTGCTCGTCCGGCGCAGGCAGGCGGGAGGGGGCGGGGCCGAAGAGGCGGTCAAGAAAGCTCATCCGGCAAACATAGGCGGCAAGCCGCGCGCTGCCAATGGTTCAGGGCCGCATCGGACCCCGATCAGCGGCGGTGTGCCTCAAAAATCGCGTGAAGACGGGCGGCTTCCTCGGCCATGCCATAGGGCGGGTTGACCACGAACATGCCAGAGCCCGCCATCCGGTGCCCCTCGCGCATCGGGGGGAAGCGGACCTCGGAGACCAGGCCCTCGGGAAAGTCGCGGGTCAGGGCGGCGAGCATGGGCACATGGGGAATGTCCAGCAGGATCGGGTACCAGAGCGCGATGATCCCGACATTCCAGCGCTTGGCCACCTTGGCGATCAGCTTCGGGATCGCCTCGTAATCGGCCTTCACCTCATAGGAGGGGTCGATCAGCATCAGGCCGCGGCGCGGCGTCGGCGGGGTCAGGGTCAGCGCCGCCTCGAGCCCGTCGATCTGGCGGATATGGGCGCCGTAGGGGGAGAGGTTGCCCTCCAGCGCGCGAAACTCCTGCGGGTGCAGCTCGCAGAGGTGCATCACGTCGCCGGGCCGCAGCGAAAGGGCCGCGACGAGGGGCGAGCCGGGGTAGAAGCTCGGGCCATGGGCGGCCCGCACCTCGGCCAGGCGGCGGCGGTAGGGGTGACTTTCGGGCAGCCAGGTCTCGGCCCGCGCGATGCCGCCCTCGGCTTCGCCGGTCTTGGCGGATTCCGGCGCCGTCAGGTCATAAAGCCCGCGCCCGGCATGGGTCTCGATATAGGACAGCGGCTTGTCCTTCTGCGTCAGATAATCCAGCGCCCAGGCCAGCAGGGCGTGTTTCTGGACATCGGCGAGGTTGCCGGCGTGATAGGCGTGTTGATAGGACAGCATGGCCCCGGCCTAGCCCAACGGCGCGGCTGCGTCCAGCCGGGTTATTGACCCAAGGTTTCGGGTTGAAAGCTTGCAGGCGCCGCCTTACCTACACAGGGCCGTTACCGAGGAGAACCCGATGGACATGATCACGCCCGAAGCTTTGACGGCATTACTCGGGGTGATCGGCATCGATCTTGTCCTGGCGGGCGACAATGCCATCGTGATCGGCATGGCCGCCGCCGGCCTGCCGAAAGAGCAGCGGACCAAGGCCATCATCATCGGCGTCCTCGCCGCCACGGTCCTGCGCATCGTCTTCGCCCTCGCCGCGACCCGGCTTCTGGCGATCACCGGCCTGTCGCTGGCCGGCGGCATCCTGCTCCTCTGGGTCTGCTGGAAGATGTGGCGAGAACTGCGGCAGGGCCATGCCGCCGATGATGCGGCCGAAGCCCTCGCCGATAGCGACCTCAATGCCGATGGGGCGGTGGCCAAGGATGCCCCGCGCAAGAGCTTTGGGCAGGCGGCCTGGCAGATCGTGGTGGCCGATGTCTCGATGAGCCTCGACAACGTGCTGGCCGTGGCCGGGGCCGCGCGCGAGCATCCGGGGGTTCTGGTCTTCGGCCTTGCCCTTTCGGTGGCGCTGATGGGGCTGGCCGCCTCCTTCATCGCGGGGCTGTTGAACAAGCACCGCTGGATCGCCTTCGTCGGCCTCGCCATCATCCTTTATGTGGCGCTGCACATGATCTATGAGGGGATGCATGAGGTCATGCCGGTGGTCGCCGAAAGCGTGACAGGCGGTTGATTGCACGCGTGCAATCTGTGCCAACCCTTTGATATTGCAGGATAAGGCCCGGGGCCGTTAACCTTTCGTCAATCCCGCACCCGCTCAGGGCTTGCGCAGGCAGCCCTGGCCGTCGACGACCTCCAGCCCCTTGGGCCGATAGTCGCGCAGGGCCACCTGGGCCGCGAGCGTGATCAGGCAATCCATCTCATCCTCGCGGTCGGGATTGGGGGTTTCCAGCACGGCGCGGACCCCGAACTGCGGCTTGCCATCGTCGGGAAAATTGTAGCTTTCGGGCGAGAGGCCGACCGTGGCCGTGACCTTGTAGATCCAGACCTTCTGCGCCCCGGCCCCGACCCAGCGCCCGGTATCGCCGCCCGTCTCGATATTGGCCACGAGATCAGCCCCGGGCCCGGCCTTGGCCTGCATCCCCGAGGCCTTCAGGACCTTGGCCAGGGGCGGCACCAGATAGTGGCCATAGCCGCTTTCATATTGGCTGGAAGACAGCTGGATGATGTAACTCTTCCCCGCCAGCGGGTCAGCCGCAGCAGGCGAGGCGAGAAGGGCGAGGAGGATCAGGGCGCGCATGGGGGGAGTGTAGCATAATGAGGAAGGAGCGAATAGGCGGGACTGTCGTGTGTGACATGACCTAGTCGTTTTGTTGTTAAAGAGACTCGAACTTTGAGCCTTTGTTTATTGGCAAAAGGTAGAGGCCGTTCTTGTTGTTCGCGCGCTGTACAACAATTTTATCCCACTGCCACAGGATGATGGCTGCCTGCTCATTTATCCGAAGCTTTTGCACCGCGGGCGCCAAATAGAATGCCAAGACGCCAGAACGCAGAATGGCCGCGCGCTCCGGTGGGCGTCTCGCATTCGCAACGTCCTTAGAAATAACGACCCAATCGCCGTCGCTCCCAAGTTCGGCGAAATATACTGCATCTGGGACATCTACAGGAAATCGTTCCCGCAGTGGCAATGCCTGATGTCCTTCCGGCTTGATTAAAATATCCAGTGCTCGCGCAATTACAGGCGGCATATTGTGATCAAAAAGTACCTTTACCATATAGCTAAACGCTTTCTTCGGCCGTCTTTTCCTTATCGAATATTTTATCTAAAGATCGCTCGAACTCGATGGCTTCTCGCACCGAACTCACAGGAATTTCATAGATGGCCGCCAGATATTTGATATCCTGAAACGAGTTGTATTCTTGGAAAATTGTACTCGTCTCGATGCCGAATTTTTCGAGAATTGGCGAGCCGAAGTTTCGCTTCGGGTCGATGACGACGTGGCGAGCCACCGAAGGGCGCCAGCGTGCACTTTTTCCATCTTCATATTCCAGATCGTTCAGAGATTGCTGGACGATGCTGGAAAAGACCTTCTGACCGGGGCGCTTCTTGGAAAGGCTCATGAGATTGCCGTCCTTCTCCAAGGCCTCCATCAAAATTTCATCGCCATCAGTCTTGAATTTCATCGTCGAAAGAGGGTGCCGGACCCCGAATTTTGCTTCAGCAAGCTCGATAGCAAATCGGATGGCCTGGAGAGATACCCCAATTCGGCGGAATGCACCCACCACCCGCAGTTCGATCAGATCAGAAAAGCTCAGTTCTGTCGTGTCATCCAAAAACTGGTAGTGCGCATCCCACAACGAAGTGGTTGTGCCACTCCCCCGTGTCCATCGCAAAACGTCCTGCGGCGTCGTTCCAACCAGACGTGCAGCCTGCCTCGGCGTGTAGATGCCGCTGCCAAGGATGTCAAAATCTAAGGGCAAAGCACCAACTCCCTGTTGGGACTATCAAACAGGAATTTGGCCGTCCACGCTAGCTTTTTTCTATCCCCCTAAACCAACCGCTCCTGCTCCTTCGCCGCCCGGACGAAATCCGCAAACAGCGGGTGCGGGGCGAAGGGCTTCGACTTCAGCTCCGGGTGGAACTGCACCCCAATAAACCAGGGGTGGTCCTTGACCTCGACGATCTCGGGCAGTTTGCCGTCCGGGCTCATGCCGGAGAAGATCAGGCCCTTGTCCTCCAGCTGGGTGCGGTATTGCAGGTCCACCTCGTAGCGGTGCCGGTGGCGTTCCTCGATATTGACCGCGTTATAGACGGCGGAGACGTGGCTGCCGGGCTTGAGGTTGGCGGTATAGGCGCCAAGCCGCATCGTGCCGCCCTTGGCGTCCGAGGCCTTGCGGGTCACCATGTGGTTGCCCTGCACCCATTCCTTCAGGTGATAGACGACGGGGGTGAAGCGCTTGCCGCCGACCTCGTGGTCGAACTCCTCCGATCCGGCATCATTGACGCCGACGAGGTGGCGCGAGGCCTCGATCACCGCCATCTGCATGCCAAGGCAGATGCCGAGGTAGGGCACCTTCTTCTCGCGGGCGAACTGGGCAGCCTTGATCATGCCTTCGGTGCCGCGCTCGCCAAAGCCGCCGGGGACGAGGATGGCGTGGAAGTCTTCCAGATAGGCGGCGGGGTCTTCGCGTTCGAAGATCTCCGAATCCACCCACTCGGCCTTGACCTTGGTGCGGTTGGCCATGCCGCCATGGGTCAGCGCCTCGGCGATCGACTTGTAGGCGTCTTCGAGCTGGGTGTATTTGCCGACGACGGCAACGCGGACCTCGCCCTCGGCATGGGTCAGGCGGTCCATCACGTCTTCCCAGCGCGACAGGTTGGGCTTGGGCGCGGGGGAGATGCCGAAGGCGTCGAGCACGGCCTGGTCCAGACCGGCGCGGTGATAGGCGAGGGGGGCCTCGTAGATCGTCTTCAGGTCATAGGCCGGGATCACATGCTCTTTGCGGACGTTGCAGAAGAGGGCGATCTTTTCCAGCTCGCGGTCGGGGATCGGGTGTTCGGAGCGGCAGACCAGGACATCGGGAGCGAGGCCGATCGACTGGAGTTCCTTGACCGAGTGCTGGGTGGGTTTGGTTTTGAGCTCTCCCGAGGCCGAGAGATAGGGCAGCAGGGTCAGGTGCATCAGGATCGACTGGCCGCGCGGGCGTTCGTGGATGAACTGGCGGATCGATTCAAAGAAGGGCAGGCCCTCGATATCGCCGACGGTGCCGCCGATCTCGCACAGCATAAAATCGACCTCGTCCTGGCCGATGCGCAGGAAGTCCTTGATTTCGTTGGTGACGTGCGGAATGACCTGGATGGTCTTGCCGAGGTAATCGCCGCGGCGTTCCTTCTCCAGCACGTTGGAATAGATCCGGCCGGAGGAGATGCTGTCGGTCTGGCGGGCCGAAACCCCGGTGAAGCGTTCGTAATGGCCGAGGTCGAGGTCGGTCTCGGCGCCGTCATCGGTGACGAAGACCTCGCCATGTTCGAAGGGGCTCATCGTGCCGGGGTCGACGTTGAGATAGGGGTCAAGCTTGCGCAGGCGGACCGTGTAGCCGCGGGCTTGCAACAGGGCACCCAGCGCGGCCGAGGCGAGGCCCTTGCCGAGGGAGGACACAACGCCACCGGTGATGAAGATATAGCGTGCCATTGAGGCCCCCGTGTTAAACGCGATTCGGTATGGCGGAATCGCAGCACCACGGGAGTTGATGCATAGGGCAATTTCGCCCAATGCGCAACCGGACCGCTAGATGCTGTCGAACCTTACGTCAGGTCGTCAAAGGATAGTGGTCAGTTTTCGGCTTTCGGCGGGGTCGCTGGCGCATCCGTGGTGACGGGCGGCAGGGCGGTCAGGGGGGCGGTCGTGCTGGGCGCCGGCGCTGCCGGTTCGGGCAGCGTGCCGCCGATCTGGTCGATCACCGAGGAAGAGGCGCTGTCACGCGCGGCAAGCACGGTCAGCGTGATCGAGGTGGCGATGAAGAGGCCGGCGAAAACCCAGGTCACCTTGGCCAGCGCCGTGGCCGCCGAGCGGCCCGAGACGACGCCACCGGTCGAGCCCATGCCCAAGCCGCCGCCTTCCGACCTTTGCAGAAGCACCACCCCGATGAGGAGCAGAGCCAGAATGAGGTGGATGGCGAGGATGACGTTTTCCATGCGGACAGGCCTTTCGGGGTGACGCGCCTATCTAGGCGGATGCGGGCAGGCCTGCAAGCCCTTCGGCGCCCTCTAGACCTATTCAGCGCGGGTGCAGACGGCAGAAAGCTTGTTGCCGTCGGGATCGCGCACATAGCAGGAGTAGAAATTCTCGGCATAGCGCAATCCGGGCGCGCCTTCGTCGCTGCCGCCACTGGCGAGGGCTGTGGCATGAAAGGCCCTCACCTCGGCACGGGTCGCGGCGGTCAGCGCCAGCATCGTGCCATTGCCGCGCGTCGCGGGCAGGCCGTCGAAGGGGGCGGTGATGTAGAGACCGGGCTCGGCATCGCCGGGGCGGCCATAGCAGGCCTCGGCCCCCTCGGGCGCAAGGTCGATCAGGCCGAGCGTCGCCAGCGTCGGGTCGTAGAAACGGCGGGCGCGGGCCAGGTCATTGGTGCCGAAGGTGACGTAGTAAAGCATCTCTTGCCTCTTGGCTGGGGCGGGCTGCACGAAAACTCACCCTGACTGTGCGCCGGTGGAGGTTTGAAGCACAAGGGCCCGGTGTTAGCTATGGGCCATGGAACAGAAACCTTCGCATCCTTGCCGCAAACTGACGCCCGATCTGGTGGCGCGCCTGCCGGAGTGCATCCCCGATCCCGGCCCGATGGCGCAGGAACGCCAGGCGAGCGCCTTCTGCGCCGAGGCCGAGGCGCGGCGCATCCTGGACGAATTGCCTGAGGATGGCCGGCTTTGGGTCTTTGCCTTCGGCTCGATCCTGTGGAAGCGCCGCTTCACCGTGGGCGAGGAGCGCCCGGCCGAGGTCGAAGGCTGGCAGCGCAAGTTCTGCCTTGGCCCCGACACCCGCTATCGCGGCAATCCCGAGGCGCCGGGCATCATGCTGTCGCTCGACCTCGGCGGGCATTGCGGTGGCAAGGTGCTGGAAATGGTGGAAGAGGGGCGCGAGGCGGCGCTGATCAACCTTCTGGAAAACGAGCCGCCGCTGCCGACCGTCTGGCTGAACGCGCAGACGCCGCAGGGCCCGGTCCGCGCGATTGCCTTCGTGATGGAGCGCGACTTTCGCGGCTATCTTGGCGATCTGGGCGAGGAGGAGGTGGCCGACCGGCTCGCCTCGGCCGTGGGGATGTGGGGCTCGATGGCGGCCTATCTGATGAACACGGTGCGGCATCTGGAAGAGATGGGCATCGAGGACAGCTATCTCAGCCGGATGGAGCGGCTGGTGGCCGAAAGGCTGGCGGCGCGGGCAGGCTAGGCCCGCGTTGCTTTTGTCCCGCGTTTCCGTAAGGTTTCAAGGGCCGTGCCAGGGGGGGCGGCCTTTTTGATGCGGAGAGAGTGATGGCAACGGCTTCCTTGGCGCGGGTGCGCTTTGCCGGCGTGATTCTGGGGCTGCTGGGTCTGGCGCTTCTGGCGGGGGGCTATGCCTTCGTCTGCATGGCCCTGCATTGGACCATGCCGAACTGGGTTCCGGCGGCGCATCGCGTGGTGCCGCAGGGCCCGGCGCTGGAGGTGGCGGCGCTGCGCGACACGCCCCTGGGGCTTGCGGCGGGCTTTCTGGTGGTCTTCGGTGCGCTGGCCTGCCTCAACGGGCTTTACATGATGACGCAGGGCCGGCGGTCCTGGCTATTGGCCGTGCCGATGGTGGTGATGTTCGCGGTGGCCGTGGTGGTGGCGGTGCTGCTGCCGACCCCGCCCGGCTGAGCCTGCGGGCCGAGACAGGGTGCCACAGGTGCAGTTTCCTGTTTCGCCGCCCGTCCCCTGCGTCTATACGGTGCGCGGTTTACCTGCCGAAAGGGTCCGAGATGGCAAATGTGGTGGTTGTCGGCGCACAATGGGGCGACGAGGGCAAAGGCAAGATCGTGGACTGGCTGTCCGAACGCGCCGATGTGATCGCGCGCTTTCAGGGTGGCCATAACGCGGGCCATACTCTGGTCATCGACGGCAAGGTCTACAAGCTGAGCCTTCTGCCCTCGGGCATCGTGCGCGGCGGCAAGCTGAGCGTCATCGGCAATGGCGTGGTGGTCGATCCCTGGCACCTGGTGACCGAGATTGCCAAGCTGCGCGAGCAGGGGGTGGAGATCGGGCCGGAGAACCTGATGCTGGCGGAAAACGCCAGCCTGATCCTGCCGATCCATGGCGAGCTGGACCGGGCCCGCGAAGGCCAGACCGGGGTCGCCAAGATCGGCACCACCGGCCGCGGCATCGGCCCGGCCTATGAGGACAAGGTGGGCCGCCGCGCGATCCGCGTCGCCGACCTTGGCGATGAGGCGACTTTGGTGGCCCGTGTTGACCGTCTGATCGGCCACCATGACGCGCTGCG
Organism: Rhodobacter sp. P1_C2; assembly: GCF_056406375.1. Taxonomy (NCBI): domain Bacteria; kingdom Pseudomonadati; phylum Pseudomonadota; class Alphaproteobacteria; order Rhodobacterales; genus Rhodobacter; species Rhodobacter sp. P1_C2. Next base: position 93,106 of record NZ_JBFUAG010000009.1, on the reverse strand, counting down.
CCGCGGTCTCGGCGTCGATCCGGTCGACCGCGATGCCCTGCTCGCGGCCTTGCACGCCATCGCGCCGCAGGTCCTGCCCTATGCGCAGCCGGTCTGGAAGGTGATGAACGACGCCCGCCGCGCCGGCAAGCGCATCCTCTTCGAAGGCGCGCAGGGGGCTTTGCTCGACATCGACTTCGGCACCTATCCTTTCGTCACCTCCTCCAACGTCATCGCGGGGCAGGCGGCCACCGGCGTCGGTCTGGGGCCGACGGCGATCGATTTCGTGCTTGGCATCGTCAAGGCCTATACGACCCGCGTCGGCGAGGGCCCTTTCCCGGCCGAGCTGAAGGATGCCGATGGCGAGCGTCTGGGCGAGCGGGGCCATGAGTTCGGCACCGTCACCGGGCGCAAGCGGCGCTGCGGCTGGTTCGATGCGGTGCTGGTGCGCCAGACCTGTGCGACCTCGGGCGTGTCGGGGATCGCGCTGACCAAGCTTGACGTGCTGGACGGGTTCAAGACGCTGAAAATCTGCGTCGGCTATGAACTTGACGGCAAGCGGCTGGATTATCTGCCGACCGCCGCCAATGCCCAGGCGCGCTGCCAGCCTATCTATGAAGAGATGGAAGGCTGGAGCGAGAACACCGCCGGCGCCCGGTCCTGGGCGCAGCTGCCGGGGGCTGCGATCAAATATGTCCGCCGCATCGAAGAGCTGATCCAGTGCCCGGTGGCGCTGCTCTCGACCAGCCCCGAGCGTGACGACACGATCCTCGTCACCGATCCCTTCGCGGATTGAGGGCGTGGCGCTGCGCTATCAAACCCGGCGCAGGCTGGCGCTTCTGGTGCTTTGCGTCGGCCTGCCGGCCTATATCGTGCTGGCGGTGACGCTGGTCGATCTGATCGAGCGGCCCTCGGTCCTGGTCGAGCTGGCGATCTATGTCGGTCTGGGGTTCCTCTGGATGCTGCCCCTGCGGCGGCTGTTCCTCGGGATCGGTCAGGCCGACCCCGACGCGCCGCAGGACAAGACGGAATGACAACAGGCGGAAGGTTTCCCTTCCGCCTGATTTCATTTCAACGCCCCCGGACGGGGGGTCATGTCACTTGGCCTGACGCCGCGCCTCGGTCAGGATCGGCGAGCTTTCGGCCATCACATATTGCCCGCGCTTGGTCTTGGTCAGGCGACCGTCGCGCAGCAGGCGGCCAAAGCCGCGCAGGCCGTCCTCGCGGGCGGCCTCCGGTTCATGGCCGGGCAGCGATTCGATCTGCCGGAACAGAAGCGGGCGGGTGAAGCTTTCCTGGCCCAGAACCAGCGTGCAATAGGCACCGGCAGCCTCGATCAGGTCCTGCATCGAATGGGCGCCGAGGGCATCGGCGAATTCCTGGAAGCTTTGCTTGCCCGGATCGGCGAAGACATTGGAGATATCTGCCGAGGGTCGGGCGCTGGCGCGAGCCTCGCTGTCTTCGAGGCGCAGGGTCACGTCCTCGATCGTGGCGCGGCTGGCGGCGGCGCCGCCATGCATCCCCGAGGTGACGCGGCGCGGGCGCACAGGCTGCACGGCCTGCACGGCCTGCGGGCGGGTGGCGGATTCGGGCGTGCGGTCGATCCGCTGCGAGGAGACCAGCACCAGCGGCGCCGGACGCTCACCCGAGGCCGGACGCACCACCTGGTTGAGGTCCTGACGATAGGGGTCCATCCGCTCGGCATCGGGCTTCTTGCCGTTGGGGTTGATCCGACGCTCGGCCACGGTGGCCAGAACCGCGGCTTTCAGATGGGCGATGGCCGAACGGCGGCGCTTGGTCTCGGGCACTTCGAATTCGCTGTTGGCCTTTTCCAGCAGACGATTGACCGCCGCTTCGCCGGTTTCGACAGCGGGAAGGCGGTGCGGTTCGGCATGCGGCCCGGTTTCCGGTGCGGCGGTCTGGGCCGCGACGGGGGCCTCGATCTCCGGCTCTGCGATCTCCGGCTCGGCGATTTCGGCGGCGGCGATTTCCGGCTCGGCTTCCGCCATCTCCGGTTCGACGATCTCGGCTTCCGCGACCTCTGCGGCGGCTTCGGGCTCGGCGAGCGGCTCTTCCGCCACCTCAAGCTCTGCCATCTGCGGCGCGGTGATCTCTGCGGTTTCGGCCGCGACAGGCTCGGCGGCGCTGTCGAGGGTTTCGAAGGCGACCTCTTCGATTTCTGCCGTTTCGATCTCGACGGTTTCGATCTCCGCGGCTTCGATCTCCACTTCGGGTTCCGCAGCAGCTTCGGTTGCGACTTCCGCTTCGCCTTGGCCCAGTTCGGCCTGCAGGGCGGCGAGTTCGCTTTCGAGGTCGGCTTCGGCTTCCGCGCTCAGGGGAGCGGCCAGCGGGGCCGGAGCATCGGCCAGGGCGCGTTCCAGATCGGCCAGATCCGCGGCCGAAAGGCCGGCGGCGGGCTGGGCCGGAGCGGCGGCAGGGGCCAAGGCTTCAGGGGAGAAGGCTTCGGGCGAGATGGCGGGTGCGGTGGGCACCACGTCCAGACGGCGGATCTTGATGACCCGGGCGCGCGCGCGCTGGATCGTCTCGGCCACGACATTGGCGGGCAGTTCCACGCTGGCTTCGGCCTTGGGAGCCTCGGCAGCGGCTTCGGCGGGAGCCTCGGGTTCGGCGACCTCGGCGGCAACCGGCGCGGCCTCGGGGAGGCTGGCTGCGGCGTCGATCTGGTCGTAGCCGTCGATCAGGGCGCTGTCGGCGGCGGGGCTGTCTTCGGGCAGGATCTCGTCAAAACCGGCGTCAAGTTCGGCAGCGGCGGCTTCGGCCTCGGGGGCGGATTGCGCCTCGGACAGGTCGACGGCCAGCTGATCGTCGCCCGCGCCAAAGCCGGCCAGCGTCTCGCGGATCGAGGCGGTCAGGCTTTCAAGAGCCGCGGCGGTTTCGACGGTTTCGGGGGCGACAGGCTCGGGCGCCTTGGGCGTCTCGGCGACGGGTTCGGCGGCGACGGCTTCGGCGACCACGGGTGCCGCGGCAGGCTCTGCCACCGCAGTGGCAGCAGCGGCCTGGGCGGCGAGGAGGCTGGCCTTGCGGGCCCGGCGCTGTTCCTTCTGGGCGGCTCTTTCCTGATCGGCGAGGGCCTTGGCGGCGGCGGCTGCGGCGACCTCATCGGCGGTGCTGGGGGCTTCGAGGTCCTGATCCTCGGAATAATCCTGCACGTCGATATAGGTCGGGCTGACGCTCGCCACCGGGAGGGCGACTTCGGGCTGCGGCGCGGGCCGCGGGCTTTGCGCCTGGGCGGCGCGCAGCCGCGACAGGCGGGCGGCGGCGGATTCGATGGCGGGGGCGGCCTCGGCGGCGCTGGCCAGAACCGGGGCGGCAGGCTGGGGTGCGGCGACCGGCGTCACGACGGGGGCAGCGGCAGCGGAGGCAGGTTGGGCGGCAGGGGTCGCGGCAGGGGTCGCAAAGGTGACCTTGGGGGTGACCCCCTCCTCGGCGCGCAGGGTGACGCCGTGGTCGCCGATCTTCGCCTCGACCCGGCGCTGGATCTCGCGCTCGGCGATGCGGTGGAGCATGGCGGCATCGGGCGTCGGCGGTTCCGCCCCGAAATAACGGTCTTCCGCGGCGAGATCCCGGAAATATTCGGCAATCGCTTTCATCGTGTTGAAAGGATCGTCGAACCCCTCCAGCGTGCAGCTGAAGGTTCCGTAAGATACCGTAAGAATTTTACTCGCACCATTCATCGGATGCTCGCCTTCTGCCAAATTCGATAGGGCCTAGATGCCCGAATCCCTGTTCTATTCCGTGGACAAAACAGGGTGATTTGATGGATTGATTGTGTCCAAGGAAGCCCCCGATTGCCGTAATTCAAAGGACAATATCAGCATGACAAAGGTTATTGTCCAATCAACACAGGGCGTGACCTTGGCAGGCGGCGGGCGGATTTCAGCCTCGTTACTGGCGCAGGCACGGCGTTTGGCGCCTGTTTTGGTGGCAGCAGACGGTGGCGCGGACCGCTTGCTGCGGCTGGGGGCGGAACCCGAGGCGGTGATCGGCGATTTCGATTCGGTCTCGGCCGCGGCGCGGGCGCGGCTTGCCGGGCGATTGTACCCGATTCCCGAACAGGCGACGACCGATTTCGACAAGGCCCTGCGCTCGATCGCGGCGCCCTTCGTGCTGGGCCTGGGCTTTGCCGGGCAGAGGCTGGACCATGGGCTGGCGGTCCTGACCGGGCTGGTCAGCCACCCCGAGACGCGCTGCCTGATCCTGAGCGGGTCGGACGTGACCTTCCTCGCCCCGCGCGACCTGAGCCTGACGCTGCCTGTAGGCTCCCGCCTGTCCTTGTTCCCGATGGGGCCGGTGGAGGGCGAAAGCGAGGGGCTGCGCTGGCCCCTGCAGGGGTTGAAGTTCACCCCCGCCGGGATCATCGGCACCTCGAACGAGGTGACCTCGCCTCAGGTCCGGCTCAGGTTCGACGCGGACCTGATGCTGGTCATAATGCCTCGGGCAGGTTTGGCTGCGGCATTGGATGGGCTCCTGTCCGGTGTTCATGCCGGATGATGTACAGCCCGGCGCCCGAGATCAGGGCGATGCCGCACCAGGTGAGGGCATTGGGAAAGTCGCCGAAGATCGCATAGCCGAGGAACACCGCCATCGGGAGTTCGAGGTAATGCAGCGGGGCGAGGGTGGCGGCGGGGGCGTATTTCATCGCCACGGTCATGCAAAGATGGCTGACCGCCGCCCAGAAGCCGACGCCGAAGAGATAGGCCCAGTTGACCAGATCCGGGGACACCGGATCAAGCTCGGCCACGCCGGAACCGTTGAAGGCCCACATCAGCGGCAGGCAGATCAGCGACCCGGCGATCGAGGTGTGCAGCTGCATCGTCACCGGATGGACGCGGTTCGACATGGCCTGGGTCGCCATCTCGTAGAAGGAGAAGGACACCGCACAGCCCAGGGGAAACAGCGCCACCAGGCCGTAGTGGCTGAGCGAGGGCTGGATCACCAGAAGCGCGCCGCCGAAGCCGACGATGGAGGCATAGATCCGGTTGCGCCCGACCGGGTTGCCGAAAATGATCTTGCCGAGGAACATCAGGATGAAGGGCATGACGAAGACGATGGCGATGGCATCGGCGATCGGCATGTATTGCACGGCGGCGACAAAGCAGTAGGTCGACAGGATCAGACAGACGGCCCTTGCGCCCAGCAGGGCGAAATCCCGCCCCGAGGCGCGCCAGTCCAGCCGCATCCACAGGATCACCGGCAACATGCACAGGCCCTGGAACACAAAGCGCGCGGCGGTGATCTGGCCGACCGGGATCTGCGCGGTGGCCAGCTTGGAACAGGCATCCAGCAGGGGTGCGAAGATGCAGAAGGCCACCATCAGAAGGGCGCCGCGAAGGGAGGAGGAGCGTGTCATGCGGTGAGGTAAGGGGGCGGGGCCGCCTCCGTCGCCTTCAAAACCGACGCAAAGCGCCGGTTCTGATCAAAATTCCGGCTTTTGGCAGAAAGTTCGCCTCAGCAGTTCGGCACATTCACCGCCAGCCCGCCGAGCGAGGTTTCCTTGTACTTCTCGTGCATGTCGCGGCCGGTCTGGCGCATCGTCTCGATGCAGACATCGAGCGAGACGAGGTGCTGGCCATCGCCGCGCAAGGACAGGCTCGCGGCAGAGACGGCCTTGATGGCGCCGAGGCCGTTCCTTTCGATGCAGGGCACCTGGACCAAGCCCTTGACCGGGTCGCAGGTCATGCCGAGGTGATGCTCCAGCGCGATTTCGGCGGCGTTTTCAACCTGTTCGACCGAGCCGCCCAGAACGGCGGCCAGGCCCGCCGCGGCCATGGCGGCGGCAGAGCCGACCTCGGCCTGACAGCCGCATTCCGCGCCCGAGATCGAGGCGTTGTGCTTGCAAAGCCCGCCGATCGCCGAAGCGGTCAGAAGGAAATCGGGGATCTTCGCGGTCGAGGCGCCCGGCACATGGTCGAGGTAATAGCGCAGCACGGCGGGCAGCACGCCAGCCGCGCCATTGGTCGGCGCGGTGACGACCTGGCCACCGGCGGCGTTCTCCTCGTTCACCGCCATGGCGTAAAGGCTCATCCAGTCGTTGATGACATGGGGGGCGGTCATGTTCAGGCCACGCTCGGCCACCAGGGCGTCATGGATGCCCTTGGCGCGGCGGCGCACCTTGAGGCCGCCGGGCAGGATGCCTTCCCCCACCATCCCGCGCGAGATGCAGGCGTTCATCACCTCCCACAACCGCGCGATGCCCTTGTCGATCTCGGCCTTGGAGCGGAACTTCAGCTCGTTGGCCAGCTTCATCTGGGCGATGGTCAGGCCGGATTTCGCCGCCATCTCCATCATTTCGGCAGCGGTCTCGAAGGGATAGGGCACATCGGCACGGGCCTTGGCCTTCTTCTCGCCCGCCTCGGCCTGCTCGGCCGCGGTCAGAACGAAGCCGCCGCCGATCGAATAATAGGTCTCTTCCAGGATCACGTCGCCCTGGGCATCGGTGGCCTTCAGGATCATGCCATTGGCATGGCCGGGCAAAGAGGGGCCATAGTCGAAGGTCAGATCCTTCTTGGGGTCAAAGCGCAGTTCCGGCAGGCCGGGCGGGGTCACCTTGTGGGTCTCGTGGATCCGGGCCAGCACGGCCTCGGCCTTGGCCGCGTCATAGGTGGCAGGCTCGAACCCGGCGAGGCCGAGGATCGTGGCGCGGTCGGTCGCATGGCCGACCCCGGTGAAGGCGAGCGAGCCGTGCAGCGAGGCCTTCAGCCCCACCGCATGGAACGGCGATTTGCGCAGGGTTTCAAGAAAGCGCGCCGCCGCGACCATCGGCCCCATCGTATGCGAGGACGAGGGGCCGACGCCCACCTTGAACATGTCGAAGACCGAAAGAAACATGGCAACCCCCGCGCGTTGAGCCGCGACTATGACAGCCAAAGCCGCGCAGACCAGTCCAAAAACGACGCCTTGCGCCCTGAATGGCCAGGCTCCCGGTTGTGTGCCGGACGGCTGCGGGACCGGCGTTAAGCCAGTCTTAACCTTTTTGAGCGATGAACGGGGCAGGAGGTGCACAATGCAGCATCGGGTTTGGATGATCAGGGTCGTGGCGCTGCTTGTCGCGCTGGCCGGGGGCGCCCTGCGGGCACAGGATCTGCCGGCTCACGATCTGCCGGCTCAGGATCTTTCGGCGGAAGACCGCGCCCGGCTGGTCAAGGACCGCGTGGCCTTTCTGGAGGCGGCGGCCACCGCCACCCATTGGTTCGGCGACCCGCGCGGGTTGAACGCCCAGGGGGTGGACGATTATGTCGCCGCCGCCAGGGCCGACCGGCGGGCCACGGCGCTGGCGGGCGTGCTGCGGGCCGATCTGTCGGGCGACGGTACCGTGACGCTGGACGAGGTGGCGCGCCTTGCCCCCGGTCTGGCACCCGCCGCCAGGGGCAAGCTTTTCGCTGCGGCCGGTCGCGCCGACGCCGATCACGACGACCGGATCACCCCCGCCGAACTGACCGCCTTCGCCGGGGCCGAGGCCTTGCGCCTGTTTCCCGACCAAAGGGCGCATGACCTGCGGCTGATCCTGCTGTTCGACGCCAATGCCGACGGCTGGGTCAGCTATGACGAGGTGGTGCAGAAACTGAAGGAGATCGCGGCCTGACGGCTTCGCCCTTGGCAGACCGCGATCCTGATGGTCTTGCGATTGATGGCCTTGCTCTTGACGGGCATGGCTTGACGGGTCTTGCCCCTGCGGTCAGCCCTCTTCCGCCAGCGCCCGGATCACCGAGGGCCGCGCCGCCATCATCGCCCGATGCGCCAGAACGCGCGGCAGGCCGCTGGTGTCGACATGGTCGCCCTCGATCCAGGTCGCAAGGGTGTAAAGATAGGGATCGGCGATCGAATAGGTGGCCCCCATCACGAAGGGCCCGCCGGTTTCGGCCAGGCGCGCCTCGACCAGGGCGAAGGCGGCGGTCACGGTCTGCGGCACCTTCTGCTTGAGCGAGAGGATGGCCGCCGGGTCATCGGTCCAGCGGCTGCCGCGCGGCCCATGGGCATGGGCGACATGCAGGGTGGAGGCGAGGAAGCTGTTGAATTCCTGCACTTTCGCGGCGGCAAAGGCCTCCTTCGGCGTCAGGTTCGCCTGCGGAAAGCTTTGCGCGATGAAGCCGAGGATGGCACAGGTCTCGGTCAGGATGCCGTCTGGCGTGGCGAGGGCGGGCACCCTTCCCTTGGGGTTGATGGCGAGGAATTCCGGGCTGGTCTGTTCAGCTTTGGCAAAGTCGATCCGGCGCAGCGCATAGGCGGCTTCGGCGTCGATCAGCGCGATATGGCTGGCCAGCGCGCAGGTCCGGGGCGTGTAGTAGAGGGTCAGCATCGGCGGGCTCCGTTGAAAGGGCGGCTGCGGGCGGCGTCAGGCGCCAGACTGGGTGAAGATGGCGGCACCGAGGGCCTCATCCTCGGCCACGGCGCGGGCGGCAGGGGTGTTTTCCAGCGCCGTCAGAACCGGCAGCAGGGCCGGCAGATCCTGGGCGGTGATGCGGGCGGGGTGGCCCGGCGGAAAATCGGCAAGCCAGCGGACCAGAACCGCGACGTAATAGGAAAGGGCAGAGGGGCGGGCCGAAAGCCACTCCGGCGCCTCGGAGGCCACCATTGCGTCGAGCAGGGCGAACTGGGTCTTGAGCGTCGCGCCGGCCCGCTCGACCACGGCCTCGGCGCAGGCAGCACCGCCGATGCGGTCGGGGTAGAAGGCGTGCAGCGCCATCGGATGCAGGTTGGTCGAGGTGAAGAAGAACCATTTCAGAAAGGCCGCCCGCGCCGGGCTGTCGGGGGCGGGGGCCAGACCGGGATGACGGTCGGCGAGGTAGAGAAGGATCGCGGCGGTCTCGAAGATCGGACCATCCGGGGTTTCCATCGCCGGGATCTTGCCGAGGGGATGCAGCGCCCGGTAGGCCGGGCTGTCGAGCGCGCCCGCGGGCCGGTCGATCAGCACCTCGGCAAAGGCGGCGCCGGTCTCGCGCAGGGCAAGGCGGACGATGGTCGAGGCCGAATCGGGCCAGTAATGCAGGGTATAAAGGGCTTGGGTCATGGCGGCTCCTTGGCTTGGGCGCAGGTTAGGCGGGCTTGGCGCGCAATGACGGCGCAAAACCGACATCCGGGGCGGAATATGGGGAAGGGGTGCGGCGACCGGTGAGAATTTCGCCGAAATGTTCCGGTTTTGTTTACGCGGCTTTAACGCCGCAGGCCCAGGATCACCCCATCCGATACACCACCAGAATGGAGGTTCCCATGCGCCTGATCCCGATCCTGCTTGCCTGCGTGCTGCCGCTCGCCGCCGAGGCCTCGCCCCTCTTGCCCGAAGACCTGATCAAGACGATCAAGGCCGATCCGGCGCAATATCTTGACCATACCGCCGGTCTGATCGCGGCCTTCGGGGCGGGCGATGGCATCACCGAGGATCAGGTCAACCTCAGCCTTTCCCTCGTGCGGGCCAAGGCGCGGGCGGCGGCGATCCTGCCGCTTCTGCGGGCGGATCTCGATGGCGACGGGGCGGTCAGCCGTGAAGAGGTGACCCTGGCCGGTGCCACCCTGGCCAGCCCCGCGCGCCGCCGTCTGGAGGCGCGGTTTCAGGCGGGCGATGGCGATGGCGACGGGATGATCTCGGCCGCCGAACTGGCCGATCTGGGCGAGGCTGCGGCGCTGGCCGCCCTCAGCCCCTCGCAGATGGCGCAGGCCAAGATCCTGATGGGCTTTGACGCCGACGGGGATGGCAAGGTCACCCTGGCCGAGGTCCGGCAAGGGCTGGCCGGGCTGGGGCTGGTGTCCTGACCCGGGGCTCAGGACAGGACGAAATCCCACAGAAGCTTGAGGTTCAGCGCCACGATCACCGCCGCCACCAGCCAGGCGAGCAAGCCCAGCCAGCGCGGCGCCACCAGATCCCCCATCTTGGCCTTGGAGGCGGTGAACATCACCAGGGGCACCACCGCGAAGGACAGTTGCAGGCTCAGCACCACCTGGGTCAGGATCAAAAGCCGTCCGGTGCCCTCGGCGCCGTACAGGATCGTCACCCCGGCCGCGGGCAGGATCGCGATGCCGCGGGTGATCAGCCGGCGGAGCCAGGGCGCCAGGCGGATCTGCAGGAAGCCCTCCATCACCGCCTGGCCCGCAAGGGTCGCGGTGACGGTGGAGTTCAACCCGCAGGCCAGCAGCGCCACCGCGAACAGCATCGGCGCGATGCCCGCGCCGAGCAGCGGCCCGAGCAGCTTGTGCGCATCGCCAAGCTCGGCCACCTCGGTTTGGCCCGAGGCATGGAAAGAGGCGGCGGCAAGGATCAGGATCGCGGCGTTGATCGACAGGGCAAACATCAGCGCCACGGTCGAATCGATGGTGGCAAAGCGCAGCGCCTCGCGCTTGTCCTCGGGCCGGTCGCCCCAGTTGCGGGTCTGGACGATGGCGGAGTGGAGGTAGAGGTTATGCGGCATCACCGTCGCGCCGAGGATGCCAAGGGCGAGATACAGCATCTCGGGATTGTGCAGGATCTCGGTCGTGGGGGCAAAGCCGTGCAGGACGGCGGCCCAATCGGGGTTGGCCAGCACGATCTGGATGCCGAAACAGACGGCGATCAGGGCGAGAAGGGCCACGACGAAGCCCTCCAGCTTGCGGAAACCGCGGCGCTGCAGCCAGAGGATCAGGAAGACATCCAGCGCGGTGATCAGCACGCCAAGCTCCAGCGGGATGCCGAACAGAAGGTTCAGGCCGATCGCGGTACCGATCACCTCGGCCACGTCGGTGGCGATGATCGCGACCTCGGCCGCAAGCCAGAGCGGGATGGTCACCAACCGCGGAAAGGCGTCGCGGCAGGCCTGGGCCAGATCGCGCCCCGACCCGATCGCCAGCCGCGCCGACAGGGATTGCAGCACGATCGCCATCAGGTTCGACAAGAGTGCGACGAACAGCAGCACATAGCCGAACTTCGACCCGCCGGCGAGCGAGGTCGCCCAATTGCCCGGGTCCATATAGCCCACCGCCACCATGTAGCCCGGCCCGAGGAAGGCGAGGAAGCGCTTCCACGGTGTCGCCCCCAGCTTGATCGAGCGATGCACGTCTGACAGGGCGGCATCGCCGCGCGCGCTGCGCCAGCCGATCTTGCCGGTGGTTTCGATGTCGAGGGAGGAATCGGAAGGGGGCACGATGAAGTCGCATCTGTGAATGAGAATTATTCTCAATGTAGGAGCCCCCGCCCACAAGTCAAGCACCACGGCGGGGCAGGGCGCCTGCGGCCTCGGTTTTGCGCTCGCCCCCGGCGGAGGCTTTGCTATAAGCGGGGCAGACCTCAAGGAGCCTGCCATGCCCGCCGATCTTTCCCCCATCGACAAGGCCAAGTTTGTCGCCGCCAAACGCGCGGTGGACTATGTTCAGTCCGGCATGAAGGTCGGGCTTGGCACCGGATCGACCGCCGCCTGGATGGTGCGCTGCCTGGGCGAGCGGGTGCGCGAGGAGGGGCTGAAGATCGTCGGCGTCCCGACCTCGACCCGGACGGCGGAACTTGCCCGCATGGTGGGGATTCCGGTCACCTCGCTGGACGATGCCAAATGGCTGGACCTCACGATCGACGGCGCCGACGAGTTCGACCCGCAGCTCTCGCTGATCAAGGGTGGCGGGGCGGCGCTGTTGCAGGAAAAGATCGTGGCCACCGCCTCGGACCAGATGATCGTGATCGCCGATGCCGCCAAGGAGGTCGCCCAGCTTGGCGCCTTCCCGCTGCCGGTCGAGGTGATCCCCTTCGGCTGGCAGACCACCAAGGCGCTGATCGAAGAGACGCTGGTCGCGCTGGACGTGATGAACCGCGAGGTTTCGCTCAGGATGAACGGTGAGCGGCCGCTTTTGACCGACGAAAGCAACTATATCGTCGACCTGCATCTGAAGCGGATCGGCAACCCGCGCCAGCTGGCCCTGGTCCTGAACCAGATCCCCGGGGTGGTTGAAAACGGGCTTTTCATTGATATCTGTGATATCGTCGTGATCGGCCATGCCGATGGCCGCGTGACGGTGCGCGACATCAACGAGGGTACTGAGACCGACAGCCGCATCGAATTTGCGCCCTCGGACAATATCTTCACCGATCTGGGAGACTGACGTGGCTTTTGACTACGACCTGTTCGTGATCGGCGGAGGCTCGGGTGGCGTGCGGGCGGCGCGGATCGCCGCGGCAGAGGGCGGGGCGCGGGTCGGTCTGGCCGAGGAAAGCCGGATGGGCGGCACCTGCGTCATCCGGGGCTGCGTGCCGAAAAAGCTGATGGTCAATGCCTCGGCCTTTCCCAAGGCGATGGAGGATGCCGCCGCCTATGGCTGGCAGGTCACGCCGGGGCCCTTCGACTGGCCGAAATTCCGCGCCACGCTGGAATCCGAGCTGGACCGGCTGGAGGGCGCCTATCGCAACACGCTCAAGACCGCCGGCGTCATCGTGCATGACACCCGCGCCGTGGTGCAGGATGCCCATACGGTGCGGTTGGACAGCGGCGAGTCGGTGACGGCCAAGCATATCCTGATCGCGACCGGCGGCTGGCCCTTCAAGCCCGATATTCCCGGCGCCGACCTGGCCGTGACCTCGAACGAGATGTTCCATCTTCCGGCGCTGCCCAAGCGGGCGCTGGTCGTGGGCGGCGGCTATATCGCCAGCGAATTTGCCTGCATTCTCAACGGTCTGGGCGTTTCGGTGACCCAGGTCTACCGCGGCGCGCAGATCCTGCGCGGCTTTGACGACGAGGCGCGCGTCCATGTCGCCGCCGCGATGATGGCCAATGGCATCACCCTGCACACCAGCTGTGACGTCACGAAACTGGAGCGCACAACCGGGGCGATCCGTGCCAGCCTGACCGATGGCACGAGTGCCGAGTTCGACCTGGTGCTTTACGCCACCGGGCGCAGGCCCAATGCGCGGGGCCTGGGGCTCGAGGCGCTGGGCGTGCAGTTGGGCCCCCTGGGCGAGATCATCGTGGATGAATGGAGCCAGACCTCCGTCCCCTCGATCTATGCGGTGGGCGATGTGACCAACCGGGTCAACCTGACGCCGGTCGCGATCCGCGAGGGTCATGCCTTTGCCGATACGGTGTTCCGTGGCGTGCCGGCCAAGGCCGATCACGCGCTGGTGGCTTCGGCCGTATTCACCCAGCCCGAACTGGGCGCCGTGGGCATGACCGAGGAACAGGGCAAGGCGCGCGGCGGGGTCGATGTCTATGCCGCGAGCTTCCGCCCGATGAAGACGCTGTTTGCCGGAAGGCAGGACCGGGTCCTGATGAAACTCATCGTCGATTCCGCGACCCGGCAGGTGCTGGGTTGCCATATCGTCGGGCCGGATGCCGGCGAGATGATCCAGATCGCGGCGATCGCGGTGAAGATGGGCGCCACCAAGGAAGATTTCGACCGCACCGTGGCCGTCCATCCGACGATCGCGGAGGAACTGGTGACGATGCGCAAACCGGCACGGCATCATCCGGCGCTTTAGGGCGGCTCATTCGGCCGGGATGTCTTGATTTTCGATGGGCAATGCCCAGTTTACCCATGAACATCAGAGAGGATGACCGATGGCAGGTGGGAATGGCCCCTGGGGCGGCGGAAACGGCCCCGAGGACGAAAAAGGGCGTGGCGAGCGGCGCAAAGAGGAAGAGCGGCGTGGGCAAGGCCCCCAGATTCCCGAACTGGACGAGGTTCTGCGCAAAGGCCAGGAACGTCTGCGCGTGATCATGGGCGGCGGCGGCAATGGCCACCGTGGCACCGGGAATGGCGGGCCGGGAGGCGATGGCAACTGGCTTCTGACCCGGCAGGGGCTTCTCGCCTCGGTGATCGGGCTGGGGCTGATCTGGTCCTACATGTCCTTCTACACGGTGCAGTCCAACGAAACCTCGGTCGAGCTTTTCCTTGGCAAATATTCGCAGCAGAAGGGCCAGGGCCTGCATGTGGCCCCCTGGCCGGTGGTCACGGCAGAGATCGTCAACACCTCCCAGCAGCGCACCACCGACATCGGCACCGGTGGCGATCTGGACAATGGGCTGATGCTGACCGGCGACCAGAACATCGTCGATCTGGAGTTTCAGGTGGTCTGGAACATCAACGATCCGGCCAAGTTCCTGTTCAACCTGAAAGACCCCGAGGACACGATCCGCGCCGTGGCGGAATCGGCGGCGCGTGACATCGTGGCGCGCAGCCAGCTGGCGCCGATCCTGAACAAGGACCGGGGCGAGGTCAAAGACGACCTCGAACGCGAGGTGCAGGCGACGCTCGACACCTATGACAGCGGGATTTCGGTGGTGCGGGTCAACCTGTTGAAATCCGACGTGCCGGCCGAGGTGGCCGACAGTTTCCGCGCGGTCCAGGCCGCCCAGCAGGAACGTGACCGCCTGCAGAAGGAGGCCAATGGCTATGCCAACAAGGTGACGGCGCAGGCGCGCGGTCAGGCCTCGCAGACCGGGCAGGAGGCGCAGGCCTATGCCGCCCAGGCCGTCAACCAAGCCGAGGGTGATGCCAGCCGCTTTGACTCGGTCTATGCCGAATATGCCAAGGCCCCCGAAGTCACTCGCAAGCGGCTATATCTGGAAACGATGGAGCAGGTGCTGGGCGACAGCAACAAGGTGATCATGGACAATGCCAATGGCCAGGGCGCCGTGCCCTATCTGCCGTTGAACAGCCTGCTCCCGACCAAGCCCGCCGCGACCGGAGGAAGCAACTGATGAAGATGGTTTATACGCTGCCGGTCCTGGCCCTGGTGGGCGCTGCGGCGCTGTCCTCGGTCTTCATCGTGGATGTGCGCGAAAAGGTGCTGGTCGTCCAGTTCGGCGAGGTCAAGCAGGTGGTCGACGAGCCGGGCCTCTATTTCAAGGTCCCCTTCATCCAGGAGGTCTTCCGCTATGACGACCGCATCCTGGGTCTGGTTACCGGTTCGCAGGAAATCACCTTTGCCGACAACCGGCGCCTGTCGGTCGATGCCTTCGCCCGTTGGCGGATCGTCGATCTGCAAAAGTTCCGCCGGGCCGTGGGTCTGGGCGGGATCGAGGCGGCGCGCGACAACCTGTCGAAGATCGTCAGCCCCGAAGTCAAGGATGTGCTGGGCAAGGTGCAGCTGCAATCGGTCCTGTCGGATGACCGGGTCGGCCTGATGAACAAAATTCGCGACAACTCCAAGGTGAAGGCCGCTACTCTGGGGATCGACGTGATCGACGTGCGGCTGACCAGCACCGATCTTCCCAAACAGAACCTCGAGGCGACCTATTCGCGGATGCAGGCCGAACGCCAGCGTGATGCGACCGACGAGATCGCCCGCGGCAACGAGGCGGCCCAGACCATCCGCGCCGAGGCCGATCGTCAGGCGGTGGAGATCACCTCCGAGGCCAGCAAGCAGGCCGAGATCATCCGCGGCCAGGCCGATGCCAAACGCACGGCGATCTATGCCGAAGCCTATGGAAAGGACCCGGAATTCTACGCCTTCACCCGCTCGCTCACGGCCTATGCGACGGCCTTGCGGCCGGGCAACACGGCCTTTGTGCTGGCGCCGCAGGGCGAGTTCTTCCGCTACCTCGGGGCCGAGTCGTCTGCGACGGCCGCACCCGCTCCGGCGCCCTCCCTGTCGGGGTCCTTGCCCGACACCGGGGCGACCGGAACCGGCAGCACCGTGGCCGGCGGCAGTGCGCCGAAACTGCCGTAAGGTCACGGCGGAAAACAGCGCACGGCGGTCTCACGCGGCTTTGACGCATTGCGAGCGGGATTGCATTGCAAAAAACCTGTTGCGGCGTTTGATGGTGTCCATATCACTCCCGGCCCCGCACGGCGGCGGCCGGGACATCGAGAGGAGTTCGAACGTGTTAGCGACCGACAAGATGATCAGACCTGCTCCGGCACGCTCTGCCGGGCCCAAGCGTGTGCTGATGGCTCTGGGCATGGGCCTTGCCCTGACTGTCAGCCCGATGGCCGGGGCCAGCATGGCCCAGACCGCACCCGCCAGCTTTGCTGATCTGGTGCAGAAATTCTCCCCTGCCGTGGTCGATATCACCACCTCCTCGATCGTTGCCGCCAAGGGCGACGGTCAGATGCAGGTGCCGCCCGGCTCGCCCTTCGAGAAGTTCTTCAAGGACTTCAATGACCAGAACGGCGGCGGCGGCGACCAGGCCCCCGACCAGCAGATGCAACGCTCCGAGGCCCTGGGCTCGGGCTACATCATCTCGGCGGATGGCTATATCGTCACCAACAACCATGTCATCGACGGTGCCGATGACATCGAGGTCGAGACCTTCGGCCACAAGACCTTCAAGGCCAAGCTGGTCGGGCGTGACCTCAAGACCGACGTGGCACTCTTGAAGGTGGACAGCAAGGACCCGCTGCCCTTCGTCTCTTTCGGGGACAGCGACAAGATGCGCGTCGGCGACTGGGTGGTCGCCATGGGCAACCCGCTCGGCCAGGGCTTCTCGGTTTCGGCCGGGATCGTCTCGGCGCTGGGACGCGAGCTCAACGGCACCTATGACAACTTCTTCCAGACCGATGCCGCGATCAACAAGGGCAACTCGGGTGGCCCGCTGTTCAACGTGAACGGCGAAGTGATCGGGATGAACACCGCGATCCTGTCGCCCTCTGGCGGGTCAATCGGGATCGGCTTCTCGATGGCCTCGAACGTGGTGTCGAAGGTTGTCGACCAGCTGAAGCAATATGGCGAAACCCGCCGTGGCTGGCTGGGCGTGCGCATCCAGGACGTGAGCCAGGATGTCGCCGATGCGATGGGTCTGCCGGCGGCCAAGGGCGCCCTGGTTACCGATGTGCCGGAAGGTCCGGGCAAGGATGCGGGCATCCTGTCGGGTGACGTGATCGTCAGCTTCAACGGCAAAGAGGTCAAGGATTCCAAGGAACTGGTCCGCGTCGTGGCCGATTCCCCGATTGGCGAGACCGTCCCGGTCGTCGTGCTGCGTGATGGCAAGTCGCAGGATCTGAGCGTCAAGCTCGGCCGCCGCGAGGATGCCGAGGCCCAGTCCGAACCCGCCGCGCAGAAGTCGACCACGCCCGAAAAGCCCGCCACGGGCATCGTGCTGGGCCTGACCCTGCAGCCCTTCACCGATGACATGGCCAGCGATCTGGGCATGAAAGAGGGCGACAAGGGCCTGGTCGTGATGAAGGTCGATGTCGCCTCGGAGGCCTATACCAAGGGGCTGCGCGAAGGCGATGTGATCACCGAAGCCGGTCAGCAGAAGGTGGCGACGATCAAGGACCTGAAGGCGCAGGTGACCGAGGCCAAGGATGCCGGGCGCAAGTCGCTCCTGCTTCTGGTCCGCACCCAGGGCGACCCGCGCTTCGTGGCGCTGTCGCTGGAATAAGGGCGACCCCTCAGGACAAGACAGGCGGCGGGGTCACACCCGCCGCTTTTTCATTGCAGCGTGCTGCGGTCGACCGGCACCAGCCCCAGCGCCCGCGCCGCCGTCAGGGTCAGGATGGGCGTGTCCAGCCCGTGGTCGGCCTGATAGCGCCGCACCGCCACCCGGGTCGGCGCATCCATCACCCCGGTGAGGGGTGCTGTGAAATAGCCGCGCGCCTTCAGCGCCCTTTGCAGGGTGGCGATGGTGTCGGGGGTCAGATCGCCGGGGCAGGGGGTGCGCAGCCAGAGCGTCTCGCGCTCGTGGACCATGCGCTGGTGGGCGATGCTGTCATAGCTTGCGGGCCGGGTGATCCTGCCCGTCGCATCACGCTCCTCGGCCTGGGCGAGGACGGTCTGGGTCACCGTCTCGATCACGGCGGGGATCGTGTCATGGTCCCAGCAGGCGCCTTCGGGCTGGGCGGGTGGCGTGCCGCCCTTGCCATAGGGCAACCCCTCGCGGCTGAGGTCTTCGGTGACGGGCGCCGGCACCGCGATCTGCGGCGCGCAGCCGCCCAGCCACAGGCTCGCGGCCAGCGCCGGAAGCAGTTTGGGCGCCAGGGCCGCCCATCTCTCACGTCTCATCCTGCCCCGCCTCACGTTTGTTGGCGCCAGCATAGGGGCAATGATGCCAGCGGAAAAGGGCGGTCAGGGCTGGTCGCCGGCCCGCGCCGGGTCGGGGCGGAAATCGGGCGCCAGGAGTTCGTCAAGCAGCGGCGACATGTCCTCGATCAGTTCGGCCACGACATGGACCACGTCGCAGTCGCGCTGCAGCCGCCCGGTGACCCGCAAGAGCCGCCCGGCAATCACCGCGCGGCGGAAGCGTTCGTAGACCTTGGCCCAGACCACGACATTGGCGACCCCGGTCTCATCCTCCAGCGTCAGGAAAATCACCCCCTTGGCGGTGCCGGGCCGCTGGCGCACCAGCACGAGCCCCGCCACGCAGACCCGCGCGCCCTGCGACGGCTCGTTCAGCCGCGCGGCCTGCAAGGCCGCCGGCGGGCGCGGCCAGGTGTTGGGCAGGGGGGTGGGGGTCAACCAGTCCGACATGAGAACGAAGATAGAACATTCCCGCGCCCCGGGCAAGCCTCAAAGCCCGGTCAAAGCCCGGTGCGGAAGGGGTGGAACCCCAGGCCAAGCTGCGTTAGGAAGAGGCAACACGGCAGATGAGGGCAAGATGGCGAAGATCACTTATGTCGAATTCGGCGGCAAGGAACACACGATCGAAGTGGCCAATGGCCTGACCGTGATGGAGGGCGCCCGCGACAACGGCATTCCCGGCATCGAAGCCGATTGCGGTGGCGCCTGCGCCTGTTCGACCTGCCATGTCTATGTCGATCCGGCCTGGGTCGACAAGCTGCCCAAGAAGGACGCGATGGAGGCCGACATGCTCGACTTCGCCTGGCAGCCCGATCCGGTCCGCTCGCGCCTGACCTGCCAGCTCAAGGTCTCGGCCGCGCTCGACGGGTTGCGCGTCCAGATGCCGCAAAAGCAGATCTGACCTTTCCTTCGGACGTGAATGGCCAATGCGCGCCTGGCCCCGGGCGCGCGCTTGCCTTGCGCCTCAGTTCGTCTTGCGCGAGGGCATGAAGGGCAGGGGGGCCACCGGCACGCCATCCTCCAGCAGCTTGATCACCTCGTCGGGCCGCGCCTCGCCATAGATGGCGCGCTCGGGCGTGGTGCCTTCGTGCATGCTGCGGGCTTCGGTGACGAAGCGGGCGCCGACGTAATCCGAGTTTTCCTCGACCCGGCGGCGCAGTTCGGCCATCGCCTGTTCCATCTCCGACAGGGGCTGGCTCAACTCTCCCCGCGGCGCATCGGGGGCTGCGGCCTCGCCATGCGAGACCCGCGGCGCCATCAGCGCCTTTTCCACCTGGGTGACACCGCAGACCGGGCAGGCGATGCGGCCAGAGGCGGCAAGGCTGTCATAGGCTTCGGCAGACTGGAACCAGCTGTCGAAACCGTGGTCGGACGCGCATTTGAGGGTGTAGCGGATCATCTTCTGGACTGTCGGGGTTCACGCCACGCGCTGTGGCCGGGTCTATCTGCCATCATTGTGGCACAGACTCTTAACTGGCGGGTTTACGCCGGAAGTCAAGTCGCCGCCTTGGCCCTTTTTGTGCCCGGCGCCAGAAGCTCGGGCGCTTCGGACAGGCGTTGCAGCAGGTCGGCCAGTTCGGGTTCGGCCACGAGATGGGTGGCCTCCTCGGCCTTGAACCATTTGCGGCGGCGTTCCTTGCGTTCGGGAAAGCTGCCCTTCAGCGTCTGGACGCGCAGTGGAAAGACCTGGACCGAGCAGGGCATCGGGTTCCGGTTGCGCAGGATCTTCTGATAGCCATAGCAGCCGATCGACTGGGGGCTGACCTTGCCTTCGACCCCGGCCTCTTCCCAGGCCTCGCGCTGAGCGGCGACCTCGGGCGCATGGCCGAGGATCGGCCAGCCCTTGGGCAGGACCCAGCGCCCGGTCTCGCGCGAGGTGACCAGAAGCACCTGCGCCCGGCCCTTGCGCAGACGCCAGCACAGGGCCGCAACCTGACCCGCCGCAAAGGCGGCTGGCGCGGGTGACGTTGAAGTCCCCTCGTCCAGAGGGGCCGGGTCCGAATAGGTCATGTCCGCCTGCGACTTCAAAATTGCCCGTCCTTGCCTGGTGTTGCACACCAATGCCGGGGGCGCTGCTGGAATCAGCCTGCCACAACGGCACCACAAGGCAAGCGGCAATCGCGGGACTATAGCGGTTTTATCGTGAGAATATCGTGAATAAGGTCCTGACCGCTGCCCGTGCTGCGCAGGCTTTGGGCAGCACGCGCCGCCATCGCCTCCTGCGCCGGGGCATCGAGGCCTTGCAGGGCCGGGCCAAGATCGCCCGGATCGGCCAGGGTCAGCGCCCCGCCCGCCGCATCCAGCGCGGCATAGGGGGCGGCAAAATTCTCGACCGAGGTGCCGTGCAGGATCGCCGCGCCAAAGCGCGCCGGCTCCCAGGGGGTATGGCCGCCGCGCCGGGCAAAGCTGCCGCCGACAAAGCAGGCGCCCGAGGCCGCGTACCAGAGGTCCATCTCGCCCATCGTATCGGCGAGGAGGACCTCTGCCGCACCAAGCTCCGCCCCGGCCGAGCGTCGGGCGAGGCTCAGCCCGCGCGCCTGCACCAGCGCCGCCACCTCGACGCCGCGGCGCGGGTGGCGCAGGGCGAGGATCAGCTGATCGAACTGCGCCCGCGCCGAAAGGAAAGCTTCCAGCACGATCTCCTCCTCGCCCTCATGGGTCGAGGCCGCCAGAAGCCGCCGCGCCCGCGCCGCGCGCGGCGGCAGGTCGGGCGCGGGCAGGGTGCCGATCGCGACGGCCTTCAGATCGCAAAGCGCGGTCATCACCCCGGCCCTCAGCCCCAGAGCCTGCAACCGGCGGGCCGAGGCTTCATCCTGCGCCGAGGCGAGGCTGACCGCGCCAAGCGCCCGCTCCATGACCGGCTGCAGCTCTTTCCAGCCGCGAAAGCTGCGTTCCGACATCCGCGCGCCGATCAGAACCAGCGGCACCCCCGCCGCGGCACAGGCGGCAAAGCGGCGCGGGTAGATCTCGCCTTCCACGGTGATCAGCGCCTCGGGATGCCAGCGGGCCAGAAGCCGCCGCAAGGGCCGGCCAAGGTCCAGCGGCGCGAAGGCTGCGGTGACGCCGGGCAAGGCCCAGCCCTGCACCATGGCGCGGGCGGTGGTCGTGTTGCAGGTCACCAGGATCGCCATTCCGGGCCGTGCCGCCAGCAGCGCCTCGATCACCCAGCGGGCCGAGGCGAGCTCGCCATTCGAGGCGCCATGCAGCCAGAGCGTCTTGCCCTCTGGTCCGCTGCCACCGGGCGCCGTGCCGTGGCCCAGCCGCTCGGCCAGCGCCTCGGCAGGCTCGCGCCCGCTGATCCGGCGCCAGACCGCGATGGCCAGCATGACCAGGGGCACCAGGGGCAGCAGAAGCCGGGACAGGTGGCGCATGAAACCTCTCTTTCGCGCGATCCTTAGGGCGGCGCAGCGACGGGGGCAAGCGCGGCTAGAGCGCTGGCGGGCGCTGGCCCGGCCAATCGGTCGCCTCTTGCCAGGCCTGGCCCAAGGCCAGCACCGCCGCATCCGAACCCACCGGCCCCGCCAGCTGCATCCCCATCGGCAGGCCCTGCGCCCCGAAGCCGACCGGCACCGACAGCGTCGGCAGCCCGATCAGGCTGGCCGGGATCACCACCTCCATCCAGCGGTGATAGGTGTCCATCCGGCGCCCGGCGATCTCTTGCGGCCAGCGCATCTCGACGGCAAAGGGCCAGACCTGCGCCGTGGGCAGGGCCAGCGCGTCAAAGCGGTCAAACAGCCGCGCTATATGGGCATAATAGCGTGACCGGATCACGCTGGCCTCGTAGACCGCCTGCGCCGACAGGGTCAGGCCCTGCTCGATCTCCCACAGCGTCTCGGGCTTCAGAAGCGCGCGCTTGGCCGGATCGTTGTAGAGCGCGCGAAAGCCGTTGGCATTGAGCATGGCGCGCAGCGTCACCCAGGACTGCCAGAGCTTTTCGGCTGGAAAGGGCGGGGCGATCTCTTCGACGACGGCCCCCATCGCCTCCATCTGGCGCAGGGCCGCGCGGCAAAGGTCGAGGATCCCCGGCTCCATCGCATAGGCGCCGCCCCAGTCGCCGGCAAAGGCGATCCGCTTGCCCTTCAGGCTGGCGCCCTGCAAGGCACCGACATAATCGCCGGCGGCCCGGTCAAAGGGCACCTCCGGGTTGGGCCCGGCCTGCACCTGCAACAGGCGGGCGATATCCTCGATGGTCCGGCCCATCGGGCCCTCGGTGGCCAGGGTCGCAAGATAGGTGTCACCCTCGGCATCCGCAGGCACCAGCCCCCAGGAGGGGCGAAAACCGTAGACGTTGCAAAAAGCCGCCGGGTTGCGCAGCGAGCCCATCATGTCCGAGCCATCCGCCACCGGCACCAGCCGCGCCGCCAGCGCTGCCGCCGCCCCGCCCGAAGATCCGCCCGGCGTCCGGGACAGATCGTAAGGGTTGCGCGTGGCGCCAAAAACCGTGTTGAACGTATGGCTGCCATGACCCCATTCGGGCGTATTGGTCTTGCCGATGAAGATCGCCCCGGCCCCGCGCATCCGCGCCGCCAGAAGATCGTCCTTGCCGGGGATGAAATCCTTGAAAAGGGGCGAGCCCCAGGTCGTCCTAATCCCCTTCGTTGCGCAAAGATCCTTCACCGCCAAAGGCAGCCCATGCAGCCAGCCGCCGGGCGCCGCATCATCCGCCGCCCGCGCCTCGGCCATCAGATCGTCGGGATCGCGCAGAGACACCAGCGCATTCACCCCGGGATTGACCGCGGCAATCCGCGCCAGAAACGCTGCCATCACCTCCGACGGCGCAATCTTGCGTGCCGCAATCAATCGCGCCAAGTCCGAAGCCGAAAGCTGCCACAACGCCATTTGCTCTTTGTCCAAATACTCTCGGGAAGGGTGTGGGGAGGGCAGACAGCCCTCCCCACGCGTGAGGGGTCCGGGGAGGGGCAAGACCCTCCCCGGCTGCCTGCGGGGGAGCATCCCCCCCTTGCAGGATTACTTGTTCAGCTCGGTCCAGATCGCGGTGATGTAATCCTGCGCCTTGCCGGTGCAGCCGAGCAGGAAATGGCCCTTGTCCTTGAACTCGGCCGGAATGACGATCTCCGGCGCGTCCTTCATGTCGGCGGGCATGAAGGCCTCCGACCCGGAAATCCCGTTGGCATAGCGCGCGAAGGCCGAGATCAGGGCGGCATTCTCGGGCTCGGCGATGAAGTTCAGGAACTTGTAGGCCTCATCGACGTGCTTGGCGTCCTTCAGCAGGGCAACCTGGTCCATCCACAAGGGGAAGCCTTCCTTCGGATAGCCGTATTTCACATCCGGATTGGCCAGACGCGCGCGGAAGATCGCGCCGTTCCAGTAGAGCGAGGCCACGACGTCGTTGTTCGACATCTTCTCGGTCATGCCATAATCCATCGAGACCCATTTCGGCTTGGCCTCCAGCAGCTTGTCGCGGACCTTCTTCATCAGGACCGGGTCTTCCGAACAGGGCTGGCCACCCATGTACATCGTCGCCATCGACAGCACGTCGTTCATTTCCGGCGTCACGTTGACCTTGCCCACCAGTTCCGGCGGCGGGTCAAGGAAGATGGCCGAGGTGTTGATGTCGCCCGAATAGGCCTTCTGGTTCACCGCCATGCCGGTGGTGCCCCATTGCCACGGAATCGTGTACTGGCGGCCCGGGTCGTATTCGACATTCATCCACTCGGGCGCGATGTTCTTGTGGTTCGGGATCTTCGACAGGTCGAGCGGCTGGATCAGGCCCTTCTCGACATAGATCTTCACGAAGTTGGCCGAGGGCACCACCAGATCGAAGCCCGAGCCGCCGGCCTCGACCTTGGCGAGGGCCGTGTCGTTGCTGTCATAATCGGTGACGGTGACCTTGATGCCGGTTTCGGCTTCGAATTTCTTCAGCAGTTCGGGGTTGGTGTAATCGCCCCAGTTGTACAGCTGCAGCTCGCCCTCGGCATGGGCGAGGCCCGCGGTGGCCAGAAGCAGGGCCACGGTCGAGAGTAGTTTCTTCATGTCAGTCTCCCTGAGTTTTTTATCGGTTGGTCGTCTTCGGCGTCGTCGGATCAGTCTTTCTTGCGCGTCATCAGGAAAAACAGGGTCAGCAGCAAGACGGTCAGCGCCAGAAGCACGGTCGAGATCGCGTTGATCTCGGCGGTGACCTGGCGGCGGATCTGGGCCAGCATATAGGTCGGCAAGGTATCCTGCCCGGCGGATTTGACAAAGACCGTGATGACCACGTCATCGAGCGAGGTCACGAAGGCCAGCATCATCCCGGCAAAGATCCCCGGCAAGAGGAGGGGCAGGGTGACGTAGCGAAAGGTCTGCCAGGAACTGGCGTAAAGGTCCGAGGCCGCGGTTTCCAGCGTGGTGTCCATGCCCTCCAGCCGGGCGCGGATCGGAAGATAGGCAAAGGGGATGCAGAAGGCGGCATGGGCGGCGATCAGATACCCCATGCCCTGGTAATCCGTCACCTGCTTGATCATCGCAAAGAAGATCAGAAGCGCCACGGCCGAGACGATCTCCGGCACCATCAGGGGCTGGTTGATCATCACATAGATGAAGGTCTGGCCCTTGAAGGCCTTGCGCCGCGTCGTGCCCAAAGCCGCCAATGTGGCGACAAAGGTCGAGATCACCGCCGCCGACAGGGCGAGGTAGAGCGAGCGGATCGTGGCATCCTTCACCTCGGCATTGGCCCAGGCGACAGAATACCATTGCAACGAGAAGCCCTCCCATTGCGACACCGACCGGCCGGCGTTGAAGGAATAGATCACCAGCATCAGGATCGGCAGGTACAAGGCCACGAAGACCAGCACCGCCACCGTGTTGAAGCCGGGCAGGCGCGAGAGGACAAAGCCCTTTTTCGCCATCACGTTACTGGCCATTTTTGACCTCCCGGTTGGCATAGCGGACATAGACCAGCAGGGCCGCAGTCACGATCACCAGCAGCGTCACCGACAGGGCGGCACCCAGCGGCCAGTTGCGGCCCTGACCGAACTGCAGCTCGATATAATTGCCGATCATCATGTTCTTGCCCCCGCCCAGCAGGCGCGGCGTCACGTAAGCCCCCAGCGAGGGCACGAAGACCAGGATCGACCCGGCGATGATCCCCGGCTTCACGATCGGCATGATCACCCGGCGCAGCACCTGGAAGGGGCCGGCGTAAAGGTCATAGGCCGCCTCCAGAAGCCGCATGTCGAAACGGTCGAGGGCGGCAAAAAGCGGCAGCACCATCAAGGGCAGGTAGACGTAAGTCATGCCGACGAAGACCGCGGTGTCGGTATAGATCATGTCCAGCGGCTGGCTGATCACCCCCAGATGCATCAGGACCGTGTTGAAGAGCCCCTCCTTGCGGATGATCTCGTTGATCGCAAAGGTGCGGATCAAGAGGTTGGTCCAGAAGGGAATCGTGATCAGGAACAACCACATGGCCCGCGATCTTTGCGGCCGTGTCGCGATGAACCAGGCGGTGGGAAAGCCCACCAGAAAGGTGAAGACCGTGGTCAGGATCGACAGCTTCACCGAACGCCAGAAGATCGTCAGGTTGGCATCGGCCCAGGCCAGCGAATTGTCGAAGATGTCGCGGGTGAAGAGGATGCCCTGCCAGGCATCCAGCGAGAAGCCCCATTGCACATTGCCGTATTTGCCCGGCAGCAGAAAGGAATAGACCACCACGATCAGCAGCGGCCCGACCGCCGCGAAGGTCAGAAGCACCAGCGCCGGGGCCGACAGAAGCCAGCCGTTGCGGGTGGACTGGCTTTCCTTGGCCTGTTCAGCGGGGCTCATTCAATCCTCCAGCACTTGGATCGCGTCCGGCACGAAGCGCAGGCCTACCGCCTGGCCGAGCGTCAGATCAGCCTCGCCATTGGCCGGGCTTTGCAGCCGGGCCACCACCTCGGTCCCATCGGGGAGCGAGAGGTGGCAATGGGTGTCGGTGCCGAAATAGACCAGGTTGGTGATCTTGGCGGGCAGGGCGTCCGGTTCGGTCTCGTCGCAGATGCGGACCTGTTCGGGGCGCACCGTCAGGGTGACGCGGGAGGCCGTGCAGGGCGGCGCCGCGATCAGGATGCCGCAATCGAGCCGGTACATCGCACCTTCCCGGGTGGCGGGCAGGAAGTTCGTCTCGCCGATGAAGCTGGCGACAAAGCGGTTGACCGGCTTGGTATAGATCTCCTTCGGGCTGCCCACCTGCTGCAGCTTGCCCGCCGACATGACGCCGATCCGGTCGCTCATCGTCAGGGCTTCTTCCTGGTCGTGGGTGACGAAGATGAAGGTGATCCCGGTTTCCAGCTGCAGGCGCTTCAGCTCGATCTGCATTTCCTTGCGCAGTTTCAGGTCCAGCGCCGAAAGCGGCTCGTCCAGCAGCAGCACCTTGGGCGAAGGCGCCAGCGCCCGGGCCAGGGCCACGCGCTGTTGCTGGCCGCCCGACAACTGGCTGGTCTTGCGGTCGGCCATCGGCTCCAGCTTCACCAGCGCCAGCATCCGGGCGACGGTGGCGGTGACCTCGGTCGCAGGACGGCCCAGCATCTGCAGGCCGAAGGCGATGTTCTGCGCCACGGTCAGATGCGGGAAGAGCGCGTAGCTTTGAAACACCGTGTTCACCGGCCGCTTGTTGGGCGGCAGGGTGGTGATATCGGCGCCCTCCAGCAGGATCGTGCCGCCCGAGGGCATCTCGAACCCGGCGATCAGCCGCAGCAGCGTGGTCTTGCCGCAGCCCGAAGGCCCGAGCAGCGTGAAGAACTCGCCCTTGCGGATCTGCACCGAGACGTCATCCAGCGCCCTGACGGAATGGTCGCCCTGGCCAAAGGCCTTGACGATGTTCTTGGCTTCGACAGCAAGTATATCTGTCACCGGCGGCTCCCTGCTATTTTGATCATATTGGGCGGCGGTTTTTGCCAGTTGCAAATGATTCTTTCCTGTCAGGCAACAAGTTTGGGCCTGAGCGCCGCCCAGGGTTGTGCCAGCTCCAGTTCTGCACAAAGCGCGATCAATTCCTCGTCCGCGCCATAGGGCGTGGCGAGGTGGATGCCGATCGGCAGCCCGTCGCTGGACATGGCAAGGGGCAGCGAGGCGGCAGGCTGGCCGGAGGCGTTGAAGATGGCGCAGAAGGGCGAATAGGCGAAAATCCCTTGCGGCCCAATGCGGTAGTTGAGGTAATCGGTCGTGGCATGAGAAAAGCGACCGACCTTGGCCGCAGGTTCGGCCAAGGTGGCCGACAGGATCACGTCGCAGTTGTCGAAGGCATGGGCCATCTGGCGACCAAAGGCGTGGATCTCGCCCACCGCCTCCAGATAGCGCAGGGGGGACAGGCTTTCGGCATGGGCCACCGCGCCGCGCCCGACACCCTCGACGAGGTCATCGGTCAGGGGCCGACCGTGCAGGCCGCCGCGCACCGACAAGGCGGTGCCGACCGCCACGATATCGGTCCAGGCCCGCATCATCATCGCCACATCGGCTTTCGGCAGGCCGGGGGTGACGGTATGGCCAAGGCTTTCCAGCAGGCGCCCGGTGGCGCGGACGGCTTCGGCCACTTCGGGGTGGATCGTCTCGCCGGTGAAGGTGGTGTCGCAGAGCATCACCCGAAGCCGGCGCGGCGGGCGGCTGATCGCATCGGCATGGCTTTTCTGCAAGGGCGGCGCGACATAAGGCGCGCCAAGGTCGGGGCCGGAGCAGGCATCCAGCATCCGCGCGGTATCCCTGACCGAGCGGGTCAGGAAACCGTCGATCGACATGCCCGCCCAGCCCTCGCCGGAATAGGGCCCGTCGGGCAGACGGGCGCGGGTGGGTTTGAAACCGAAAAGCCCGCAGGAGGCGGCAGGTATCCGCACCGAACCGCCGCCATCCGAGCCATGGGCAAAGGGCACGATCCCCGCCGCCACCGCAGCCCCTGCGCCGCCCGAAGACCCGCCCGAGGTCCGGTCGAGGTTCCACGGGTTGCGCGTCGGTCCGCCATAGACCGCGCTTTCGGTGGCGGCACCAATGCCACCCTCCGGGCTGGTGGTGCGGCCGAAGGTGACGACGCCGGTATCACGAATCCGCTCGAAAATCGCCGAATCGCCGGAATAGACGGTGTTGGCAAAGAGGCGGGAGCCGTTGTGCGAGGGGAAATCCACCGCCTCGCAGCCGAGATCCTTCAGAAGGAAGGGCAGACCGCGGAACGGCCCCTGCGGCAGGCCCGAGGCTATGGCGCGGCGGGCGGCCTCTTCCTGCACCAGAACCACGGCGTTGAGCGCGGGATTGACGGCTGCGACCTTGGCGAGGGCGGCATCCAGAAGCTCGGTCGGCGTCACCTCCCGCGCGGCCACCATGCCTGCCAGCGCCGTGGCGTCCTGTGCCAGAAAGTCGATCATGAGAAGTCCCCTTCGCTGTCATGCCGCGCACAGGCCCAAAGGTCAGGCGCGCTTTGGGGGGATCGTGGGGGCGGAACCGCGCAGAGTCCGCCCCGCTTGCGCCCAGAAATGTCGCATTCGGTCCCCGGTCGCGGGCAGCTTGGCCGCTTGGCTGGTGCAAGGCAAGCCTCTGACAGATCGGCTTCTCCGATCAGGAGGGCGGTTTCAGGGTGCGGGGGGCTTGACCGCCACCTCCTGCCAGAATTTCCCATCGGCGCCGAAGATCAGGATGCGGTTGTCGGTCGTCACCACCGCGACCCAGCCCGAACCCATCGTCACCGCCGCCGCCGTGGCGCCCGCCGGCATCTCCAGCGCGGGGGGCAGGGCGGGATGTGCGCCCCCGAAAGTTCCGGGCACCGGCAGTCGCGTGACAAGCAGCCAAACCACCGTTATGACACCGCCGATCAGGCTGAGCGTCAGGGCAATCACCAGCGCCTGCAGCCAGCGCAGCGCGGGCGGAAGCCTCACCTCGGTATCTTCAGGAGTTTCGGCCATGGTCCCCTCTTTCGCAAATGACGACCTGCCCGAGGAAGATGCACTCTACATCACCATCCCCGAAGACGCGCCCGCCCGCCTTGATAAGGCGCTGGCGCTCTTTGTGCCAGAGGAGGCGGCGCTGTCGCGCTCGCGCCTCGCCCGGATGATCGCCGAAGGGGCGGTGACCCGCGAGGGCGCGCCGGTGACCGATGGCAAGGCCAAGGTGGCCGAGGGCGAGACCTACCGCATCCAGCTTGATCCCGCCGTGGCGGTGGAGACCTTGCCCGAGGATATCCCCCTGTCGGTGATCTGGGAGGATGGCGATCTGATCGTGATCGACAAGCCCGCCGGCATGGTGGTCCATCCCGCGCCCGGCACGCCGCATGGCACCCTGGTCAACGCGCTGCTCTTCCATTGCGGCGATACGCTGTCGGGCATCGGCGGCGAGCGGCGTCCCGGCATCGTCCACCGGATCGACAAGGACACCACCGGCCTTCTGGTCGTGGCCAAGTCCGACCGCGCCCATCATGGCCTGGCCAAGCAGTTCGAGGAACATTCCGTCGCCCGCCGCTACCTCGCCCTCGTCCATGGCAAGCCCGAGGCCGGCGACCCCCGCCTGAGGGGCCTGCGCGGCATCACGGTCGAGGCGGGGGGCATCATCCGCATCGCCACCGAGCTTGCCCGCCACAAGACCGACCGGCAGAAGCAGGCGGTGGTCTGGGATGGCGTGGGCCGCCATGCCGTCACCCGGACCCGCGTGATGGAAAGCTTTCACAATGCGGCCTCGTTGGTCGAATGCTGGTTGGAAACCGGGCGCACCCACCAGATCCGCGTCCATATGGCCTATGCCGGCCATGGGCTGATCGGCGATCCGACCTATGGCGGCACGCGCAAGCTTGCGCCCAAGACCTTTGGCGCGGCCGCCGAAGCCGCGGCGAGCTTCCCGCGGCAGGCGCTTCATGCCGCGACCCTTGGCTTCGATCACCCGGTGACCGGCGAAAGGCTCGACTTCGCCTCGCCGCTTCCCGCCGATTTCACCGGCTTGCTGGAGGCCTTGCGCGCCACGGTCTGAGCAGACCTCGGCATTTTCGCACCGATCCCGTGCCCGCCTGCGCATATTGTGCGCTGGTGTTTTGCTGACAAGACGTTCACACTTTGTCAACTCATACATGCATACCGTTCCGTCCAAGGAGGAACAGAGGCATCTTGGGGCAAGGGTCTTGAACCATGGGTCAGTGGTTCATACCTGATCAACTCACTTCCCGGGGGCGTGATCGCACCGGGGTTACAGGGGGCGTCGAATATGAGCACCTATGCAAATCTGCCGGCACCAAGCCCGGAACAGGGTCTCAACCGGTATATGCAGGAAATCCGCAAGTTCCCGCTGCTGGAACCTGAGGAAGAATACATGCTGGCCAAACGGTGGGTCGATCATCAGGACACCCAGGCCGCACACAAGATGGTCACCTCGCACCTGCGTCTGGCCGCCAAGATCGCCATGGGTTACCGCGGCTATGGTCTGCCGCAGGCCGAAGTGATTTCCGAGGCGAACGTCGGCCTGATGCAGGCTGTCAAACGCTTTGATCCTGAAAAGGGTTTCCGTCTTGCCACCTATGCCATGTGGTGGATCCGCGCCTCGATCCAGGAATATATCCTGCGGTCGTGGAGCCTGGTGAAGC
Organism: Rhodobacter sp. P1_C2; assembly: GCF_056406375.1. Classification (NCBI taxonomy): domain Bacteria; kingdom Pseudomonadati; phylum Pseudomonadota; class Alphaproteobacteria; order Rhodobacterales; genus Rhodobacter; species Rhodobacter sp. P1_C2. The sequence goes on along the minus strand of NZ_JBFUAG010000009.1, from coordinate 62,678 downwards.
TCGGCACCACCTCGGCGCAGAAGAAGCTGTTCTTCAACCTGCGCAAGGCCAAGGCTAAGGTCGGCGCGCTGGAAGAGGGCGATCTTCGCCCCGAAAACCTGGCGCAGATCGCCAAGGACCTGTCGGTCAGCGAGGAAGAGGTCATCTCGATGAACCGGCGCCTGTCGGGCGGCGATGCCTCGCTCAATGCCACCGTGGGCAGTGAAGAGGGCGGCAGCCAGTGGCAGGATTGGCTGGAAGACGAAGACAGCGATCAGGCCGGCGATTATGCCGAAAGGAACGAGTTCGACACCCGCTATGCCCTGCTGACGCAAGCCATGTCGGCCCTGAACGAGCGTGAGAAGGACGTGCTGACCAAGCGCCGCCTGGCCGAAACCCCGGTGACGCTGGAGGAACTTTCGGAAGCCTACGGCGTCAGCCGCGAACGCATCCGCCAGATCGAGGTCCGCGCCTTTGAAAAGCTGCAGGAACGGATGCGCGATCTCGCCCGCGGCAAGGGCATGGTCGTTCCGGCCTGACCCTGGCCCGGTGTTATGATCCCAGGACCCCCTGCGCTGGCGCCGGGGGTCTTTTCTTTGCCCTTGCCCCGGCTTTGGCGGAAATCCGTCCGCGCCCGCACTTTTTAGCCCCCGGCACCCGGCGTCTGGCGCTGCGCGGTTGCACGACTGCGCGCCCCCGCGTATCACCGCCTCAACAGCCAGGAGAAGCCCATGACCATGTTGGAAACCTTCATCAAACCGATGCACCGCGAGGGCTGGCGTTTCGTCAGCATCTTTGCGGTCATCACGCTTGTGCTGTTCCTGATCTGGGAGCCCCTGGGCTGGCTGGGCGTCGGCCTGACCGTCTGGTGCTATTACTTCTTCCGCGACCCCAAACGCTCGGTGCCGCTGTCCGATACGCTGATCCTGTCGCCGGCCGACGGGGTGATCTCGCTGATCGAGCCTGCCGTGCCGCCGGTCGAACTCGGCATGGGGCCGCAGGCGCTGACCCGGGTTTCGGTCTTCATGTCGGTCTTCAACTGCCATGTGAACCGGATGCCGGTCGGCGGCAAGATCGAGGCGATCGCCTATCGCCCCGGCACTTTCGTCAATGCCTCGCTCGACAAGGCCTCGGAAGACAATGAGCGCAATGCTTTGCTGATCTCGATGGAGGATGGCACCAGGGTCGCCGTCGTGCAGATCGCGGGCCTCGTGGCGCGGCGCATCCTGTGCTTTGCCAAGACCGGGCAGAGCTTGCGCGCGGGGGACCGGTTCGGGCTGATCCGCTTCGGCTCGCGCCTTGACGTCTACCTGCCGCCGGGCGTGGCGCCGCTGGTGGCGCTGGGTCAGACGATGATCGCGGGCGAAAGCATCATCGCCGATCTGTCGGCGCAATCCCCGGCCCGTCTGGCGCGGAGGGAATGAGATGAGCGAGGCCCCCCGCAGCGGATCTGAACTGAACCTGGTGCAGTTGCTGCCCAATCTGATGACGATTTCGGCCATGTGTTCCGGCCTGACCGGCATCCGTTTCGCGGTGACCGGGGATTTCAAGGCCGCCGTGGGCATGATCCTGGTGGCCGCGGTTCTGGACGGGCTGGATGGCCGGGTGGCACGGCTGCTCCGCAGCGAAAGCGAGATCGGGGCCGAGCTCGACAGCCTCGTCGATTTCGTCAATTTCGGCGTGGCGCCGGGGCTGGTGATCTACCTCTGGGGCCTGCATGGCCTGCAAAGCGGCGGCTGGATCGCGACGCTGATCTATGCGACCTGCTGCCTGTTGCGGCTGGCGCGCTTCAACATCGGCAACCGGCTGCAGATCGAACGCGCGGCGGAAAACCCGGGCGAGAAACCCTCGGGCAATTTCACCGGCGTGCCCTCGCCCGCAGGTGCCATGCTGGCGCTGCTGCCCCTGTGCTTTGCCTTCATGATGCCCGCCTCGGCGCCCTTGGCCGCGCCCTTGCTTGCCGTCTGGATGGTGCTGGTCGGCGGGCTGATGATCAGCCGGATCCCGACGCCCTCGTTCAAGTCGGTCACGGTCTATGCCGAGAATGTCCGCTTCGTCATCGTCGGTTTTGTGGCGCTGGTCGCTGCGCTTCTGACCTTCCCCTGGGAGACGATGGTGGTGATCGAACTGGGCTATGTCGCCATCGTGATCAAGTCACTGTGGCTATTCCGCAAGAACCGCAAGGGTTTGCGCGGTCTTTAGCGACTTGCCGCTTGCTGGCTCGCGCGGATTTTTCTAGCCTTCCGCAACCCTTCGGAGGAGTGAACAATGGCTGCGGTGAAATGGGGCGTCCTTGGCGCCGCAAAGTTTGCACGGGAACATATGGCGCCGGCGATCCATGCCGCCAAGGGTGCCGAGCTTTACGCCCTGGCGACCCATTCCACCGAAAAGGCAGCCCCATTCATCGAGTTCTGCCCCGGCATCAAGATCCACGATTCCTATGACGCGCTGCTCGCCGATCCGGCGGTCGAGGCTGTCTATATCCCCTTGCCCAACCACCTCCATGTGATCTGGACGCTGAAGGCCCTGGCCGCGGGCAAGAATGTGCTGACCGAAAAGCCGATCGCGATGCATGCGCGCGAGATCGACCAGATCATCCATGCCCGCGATGCCGCGAAAAAGCTCGCCGCCGAGGCCTATATGATCGTCTTCCACCCGCAATGGCAGCGCGCCAAGCAGCTGGTCGAGGAAGGCGCCATCGGCAAGATCACCCATGTCGACGCGGCTTTTTCCTATGACAACCGCTCGGACATGACCAATATCCGCAACCGCGCCGATGCGGGCGGCGGGGGCATCCGCGATATCGGCGTCTATACCTATGGCTCGGTGCGCTATGTGACCGGGGCCGAACCGGCCGAGCTGCAAAGCAAGGTCCGGCGCGAGAATGGTGTCGATGTCTGGGCCCAGGTCTTCAGCGTGATGGGCGGGCCGCAGGGGCGCTTCACCTATTCCGCCATGACCTCGATGCGGCTTTTCAACCGGCAGGAAGTGGTCTTCCAGGGCGACAAGGGCATGATCCGGGTGGCCAATGCGCCCTTCAATGCCGCCGTCCACGATCAGGCCCAGGTCGAGCTGCACCAGCCCGGCGGCAAGGTCACGATCGAACGCTTCCCCGGCGTGAACCAGTACAAGCTGCAGGTCGAGGCGTTCAGCCGCTCGGTCCGCGAGGGTGTGCCCTATCCTTGCCCGCTGGAGTTTGTCCGCGGCACCCAGGCGATGATCGACCGCGTCTTCCAGATGGAAAGCGCGGTCACCCTCTGACGCCGAACGCCAAGCGGGCGGTTGCCGCCGCCCGCCGGGGTCGCGTCAGGCGGTCGGGATGATATCCTCCACCGTGCCATCCAGCGCCATCAGGAAGCCGCGCACCCGAAGTTCGGGGAAGCGCTTGCCCGCTTCCTCCTTGAAGGCGGCCAGCACGCGGGTATGGGTGGCGGTTTCCAGTTCGGGCGTGGCCACCGCCTCCTCGCCATATGCAAGCTTGTAGGCGCCGCAGTCGCGATGGTCGATCACCATGATCTCTTCGACATGATGCAGTTTGACCGCCAGCCCGACATGGTCCCAGAAGACCTGATGCCAGGCGGCGAACTTCTCGTGCATCGCCCCCAGCGAGGCCCCGGCGAGCACGACATGGTCATATTCGTCATGCAGGGCATGGCCGTCCATATAGGAGACCAGATCGTCGACCAGGCGGAAATCCATGCAGGACAGCATGATCGCCTGGGCCTTGCCGCTGGCGCGCAGCGGTGCGGCGATGGAGACAAGGCTCATCCCCGCGCCCAGGGACATCAGTCTCATGAAATGGCGCCGCCCGAGCCTCGCGTGATGCTGGCAGCTTTCGTCATTCTGGCACATGGGTCCCCCCGTTTGCGCGCCCGTCTGCGCGGTTGAAAGCTTCTGCCTAAAGGAACTTGCTTTCGCGCTGGTAAAGCGGGGCGGGGTGACTTGGGTTTTAAGTATTTTCCGACGGGCGCGGCGCAAGGGGCCGGACCATGCGCCAGATCAAGGCGGGCGCCCGGCAGGTCTGTCAGGCTGGCCGCAACCAAAACGGGAGAATGCCATGAAGAAACTGCGCCGCCTGTACCTGATCGCCGCCGATGACGGCTTTCGTCTCTTGCACACCCATGAGCCGGATCTGGCAGAGATCGCGCTGAAGGCGCCCGAGGCCGCCGCCCCGGGGCTGGAGGGCGGCGGCTCCGCCACGCGGGTCGCGGAGGAGCGTCACCACTTCTGCCACAAGGTCATCGCCGCGCTGGAGGCCGAATGGGCCCGGGGCAGCTACGACCAGATCGTGATCGCCGCCGGCCCGAAGATGCTGGGCGAGCTACGCAGCGCCCTGCCCAAGAGCCTGCAGCCTCATGTCGCGGCAGAACTGCACAAGGATCTGTTCAAGATCCCCGCACATGAACTGGCCGCACATTTCACCGAAGTGTCAGAGGCTTGAGAGAAGATCTTGAGGCGATGGATCAGCTTTCCATCGCCTCAAGCTCGTCGATGAAGCCGGCGATCATCGAAAGGCCGCGGTCCCAGAATTTGGGGTCGCTGGCGTCGAGGCCAAAGGGGGCGAGAAGCTCCTTGTGGTGCTTGCTTCCACCCGCCTTCAGCATCTCGAAATACTTGTCCTCGAAGCCCGGCAGACCCTCGGCATAGGTGGCGTAAAGCGCGTTCACCAGGCCGTCGCCGAAGGCATAGGCATAGACGTAGAAGGGCGAGTGGATGAAGTGGGGGATATAGGACCAGAAGGTCTCGTAGCCGTCCATGAAGTCGAAGACCGGGCCGAGGCTTTGCGCCTGCACCGACATCCACAGGGCGTTGATGTCGTCGGGCGTCAGCTCGCCCTCGGCGCGGGCGGCGTGGAGTTTGCATTCGAAATCGTAGAAGGCGATCTGGCGGACCACCGTGTTGATCATGTCCTCGACCTTGCCGGCGAGGAGGGTCTTCTTCTCGGCCTTGGTCTTGGCCTGGTCGAGCAGCTTGCGGAAGGTCAGCATCTCACCAAAAACGCTCGCGGTTTCGGCCAGCGTCAGCGGGGTGGAGGAGAGAAGCTCGCCTTGCCCGGCCGCCAGCACCTGATGGACGCCGTGGCCAAGCTCATGCGCCAGGGTCATCACGTCGCGCGGTTTGCCGAGGTAGTTGAGCATGATGTAAGGATGCACGCTGGTCACGGTCGGGTGGGCGAAGGCGCCCGGGGCCTTGCCGGGTTTGACGCCAGCATCGATCCAGCCCTTGCTGAAGAAGGGCTCGGCGATGGCGGCCATCCGCGGGTCGAAGGCGGCATAGGCCGAGCGGACGGTGTCCACCGCCTCGTCCCAGCCGACAAGCCGGGGGGATTCCTCGGCCAGGGGGGCGTTGCGGTCCCAGACCTGCAAGCGGTCAAGCCCCAGCCATTTCGCCTTCAGCTTGTAATAGCGGTGCGAAAGCTTGGGATAGGCGGCCACGACGGCGTTGCGGAGCGCCTCCACCACCTCGGGTTCGACGTGGTTGGAAAGGTGGCGGCCGAACTGCGGGCTGGGCATCTTGCGCCAGCGGTCGTGGATTTCCTTTTCCTTGGCCAGGGTGTTGTGGATGCGGGCGAAGAGTTTTACATTCTTTTCAAAGACTTCGGCCAAAGCATGGGCGGCAGCCTCGCGCTTGGGGCGCGATGTGTCGGTGAGCAAGTTCAGGGTCGCTTCCAGCGACATCTCCTCCGGCTCGCCTTTGACCGAGAACATCAGGCCGGCCATCGTCTCGTCGAAAAGCTTGTTCCAGGCCGAGGCGCCGACGACGGAGGTGTCATGCAGGAACTGCTCCAGCTCGTCCGACAGCTGGTGCGGGCGCATCGCGCGCATCCGGTCGAAGACGGGTTTGTAGCGGGCCAGTGCCGGGCTTTCGGCGAGGAGCTTGGCCAGATGGTCATCCTCCAGCCGGTTGAATTCGAGGCTGAAGAAGACGAGCGAGGCGGTGAAATCGGTGATCTCGCCCTCGGCATCGGCCATGAACTTGGCGCGGTCGGAATCGAGCGTGTTCTGGTAATAGCGCAGGCCCGCATAGGACATGACCCGGCCGCCGGTGGTTTCGATCCGCTCATAGGTCTGGACGCAGTCGAGCAGGCCTTCGGCGGAAAGGGTGGCAAGCTTGCCCTGGTAGGTTTCGGCGAAACCGGCGCAGCTTTGCTTCAGCCAGGACATGTCGCGGGCAAATTCGGCGCTGTCGGGGCTGGGGTAAAGGTCGGTCAGGTCCCAGTCGGGGAGCGGGCCAAGGTCGCCTGCGGCGGGCGAGGCATTGGCATCGAGAAGCGGGCGGAATTTGGTGAACATGCGAACCTCATCTGGCTTTGGTCCTATGTAGGGGGGCGGTGCGGGATTTGAAACCGCGATTTGCCACACAATGGCTTGTGGCGTGCCGGGGGCGGGCCGGGGAAAATGGATATTTAGCTCTGGATGAAGCCGGAAAGCGGGGTGGCGCGGTCGGGGGTGAGGGTCGGGTGCCAGGCGATGAGCCTTGGTTCGATGAGGTCGAAGCCGGATTTTCGGCGTTTGTTCGGGGTGGTGCCCTGGTGGGCGATCTCGAAGACCAGCGTAGGGGTGACCTGACGCAGCGGGCCGAAACGGTCGGTGGTGTTGGCGCGGACCCAAGTCAGGATCTCGGCTGTTTCGGGCAGGGCGAGGCGAAGTTTGGTGAGGGGGATCAGTCCGTTGCCATGGGGCAGGGCGAAGGTGGCCACGGGGGCGGCGGGGTCGATCATTGTCAGGATGGCGAGGCAGGTGCCGGGGGATTGCGGTTCATTCTGCGCCGGGGTGAGTTTGCTGCGGAAGGTGCCGGTGGCGAGGCGGTTGAGGATCAGCCGCGCCGGTGGCGGCAGGCTGCGGGCGAGGGAAAGGTAGGGGCCGGGGCCGGTAAGCTGCGCCAGCGCCTCGGCCATGCTGGGCGGCGTGCCGGTGGCGGGCGGCAGGAGGAGGGCTGCGAGTTCGGAAAGGTCGGGGCAGGCGTTCAGGCAATGCTCCACCAGGAAGGGCGGGGTATTGGTCGCCTCGGCCACCCAGGCGAGGAGCGTGGCGGGTGAGGCGATGCGTTTGGGGCGTGTACCGGAGAGGAGGGCGCGGGCGGTTTGCGCCTCGCCCTCGCCGACCTCGGCGGCGTAGGCGGCAAAGCGCGCTTCCGTCGGGGCGCCTTGGGCGAGGAGGGTTGCGAAGCGGATCATGCGATCGGGCGGGAGAGGAGGCCGCGGGCGGCGAGGTGCTGGCTGAAGGCCGCGGTATAGCCGTGCATTGTCAGGACCTGCGCGGCGCCGGTGGCCGCCACAGCCGCATTGAGGCCGGGCCAGTCAGCGTGATCGGAGAGGGTGAAGGCGGCGGCGCTTCCCTTGCGGCGGGCTGCAAGGGTCATCCAGCCCGAGGCGGCGGCGGTCTCATGCGGGCCGAGGCCGAGCGCCCAGTCGCTGGCCATGGCGTTCGGCGTGGCGATGACCAGGGCGCCGGGCGGGGGCTTTTGATCGGTCAGGGGCAGGGTCGGCGGCAGGGGATAGCCCTGGGCGCGCAGGATTTCGGTCACGGATTCGACCACCGGATGGGTGCAGATCGGGCCAAGCCCGGAAAGCCCCGCCATCAGCCGCTGAGCCTTGCCGAAGGAATAGGCGAGGAGGACGGAAGCCCGGCCCTCGGACGCATTCCTTTGCCACCATTGGGTTATTTCGGCCAGAACCTCCCCCTCGGGGCGCCATTGGAAGATCGGCAGGCCGAAGGTGCATTCGCTGAGGAAAGTGTCGCAACGCAGAGGCTCGAAAGGTTCGCAGAGCGCATCGGCCTCGGTCTTGTAATCGCCGGAGACGACCCAGACCTCGCCTGCGTGCGCGACGCGGATCTGGGCAGAGCCGGGGACATGGCCGGCGGGATGGAAGCTGACCGTCACCTCGCCGATCTGGCGGCGCGCGCCGTAGGCCAGACCCTCGGCGTTGATCTTGCCGAGACGATGGCGAATCACGGGAAGGGCGCGATCGGTGCAGAGATAGGCGCCCATGCCGCGGGCCGCATGGTCGGAATGGCCATGGGTGACAAGGGCGCGCGGCACCCGTCCCATCGGGTCGATGTGGAAATCCCCGGCCGGGCAGTAAAGCCCCTGTCGGGTCGGAATGATCAGCGGGCTGGGCGACATTGCGGCAGTATAGATCGCATTTGTCCGGCATTTCACCCGCTTTCGCGCGGCCTTTGCGGCGGGGCCGCGCCGGGGCGGAAAGATTTCAGGTGCCAAGTGCATATCTTTTGGGCAGTGTTGAAAGAAAACGCTGTTTTACCGCGCCTTCCCCTTCCCGCTGGCGCAACGGGTGGGTTTACTGGCCTCACACAGGAAAGGTCGCCAACATGACCAAAAGCTTCAACGAGATGTATCTCGAAAACGCCGTGCGCCCGCCTTATGCCCAGCTTGAGGCCTGGATGCGCACCATGCCCGCCGAATTGCGCATCCAGAAACAGGCCGAGGCCGAGGCGCTGTTCCGCCGGATCGGCATCACCTTCGCCGTCTATGGCGAGGGCGGTGACCCGGACCGGCTGATCCCCTTCGACATGTTCCCGCGCGTCTTCACCCATAACGAATGGGCGCGGCTGGAGCGGGGCATCAAGCAGCGGGCCAGGGCGCTCAACGCCTTTCTGGTCGATGTCTATGGCCGGGGCGAGATCATCCGCGCCGGGCGGATTCCGGGCAATCTGGTCTATCAGAACGCGGCTTACGAACGCGCCGTCGTCGGCTTCGTGCCGCCCAAGGGGGTCTATTCCCATATCGTCGGCATCGACATCGTCCGCACCGGGCCGAATGATTTCTTCGTGCTGGAGGACAATTGCCGCACGCCTTCCGGTGTCAGCTACATGCTGGAAAGCCGCGAGATGATGATGCGGATGTTCCCCGACCTCTTCCGCGAAAACCGGATCGAGCCGGTGGACCGCTATCACGAGCTTCTCCGCCGCACCCTGACCTCGGTCGCGCCGATGAAATGCCAGGGCGATCCGACCGTGGTGATCCTGACGCCGGGCCATTACAACAGCGCCTATTACGAACACAGCTTCCTCGCCGATCTGATGGGGGTCGAACTGGTCGAGGGGCAGGATCTTTTCGTCGAGGGCGAGTTCGTCTACATGCGCACGACCGAAGGGCCGAAACGCGTCGATGTGATCTATCGCAGGCTGGACGATGCCTTCATCGACCCTCTGTGCTTCCGCCCGGATTCGATGCTGGGGGTCGCGGGGCTGATGGATGTCTACCGCTCGGGCGGGGTCAGCATCTGTTCGGCGCCGGGGGCCGGGGTGGCCGATGACAAGGCGGTCTATACCTATGTGCCGGAAATGGTGCGCTTCTATCTCGGCGAAGAGCCGATCCTGAACAACGTGCCGACCTGGCAATGCGCCAAATCCGACGATTGCAAATATGTGCTGGAACACCTGCCGGAGCTGGTGGTGAAAGAGGTCCATGGCTCGGGCGGCTACGGGATGCTGGTCGGGCCGAAGTCGACCAAGGCCGAGGTCGAGATGTTCCGCGCCAAGATCGAGAAGGACCCGTCCAACTATATCGCCCAGCCGACGCTGGCGCTTTCGGCCACGCCGACCTTTGTCGAAGAGGGTGTGGCGCCGCGCCATGTAGACCTGCGGCCCTATTGTCTGGTAGGCGAGAGGATAGAGCTGGTGCCGGGCGGCCTCACGCGGGTGGCCCTGACGGAAGGGTCGCTGGTGGTGAACTCCTCGCAAGGCGGCGGCGTCAAGGATACCTGGGTTTTGGCGGAGTAAGTCATGCTATCAAGAACCGCCGACAACCTTTACTGGATCGCCCGCTACATGGAACGCGCCGAAACGGCGGCGCGGCTGCTGGAGGTGGGGGCGCGGATCTCGCTTCTGCCCTCGGCGCAGGGCTATCGCAACGAATGGGATTCGATCCTGCAATCGACCAGCACGCAGGACGCCTTCGCCCGCAAATATGACGAGGCGGTGCAGCGCAACATCGAAAGCTTTCTGTTCTTCGACCGCGACAACCCCTCTTCGGTGGCAGCCTGCATCACCCAGGCGCGCGAGAATGGAAGGATCGTGCGCACCGCGCTGACCGGCCAGGTCTGGGATGCGCTCAACACCGCCTTTCAGGAACTCCGCCAGATCGAGCGCACCCCGCGCAGCCAGCTGGAACTGTCGCGCCTGACCGACTGGACGATGAAACATGCCGCCATGGTGCGGGGCGCCATCGATGCGACGCTGCTGCGCAACGATGGTTATGATTTCCTGACGCTCGGCTATGCGCTGGAGCGGGGCGATGCCACGGCGCGGCTGATGGATGTGAAATACTACGTCCTTCTGCCGCGGATGGGTGTCGGCTCGGGTGTCGACAATGACCAATGGTCGATGATGCTGCGCGCCCTGTCGCTGAACCGGGCCTTCCACTGGGCTTACGGCGGCGAGGTCACGGCGCAGAAGATCGCGCATTTCCTGATCCTGAACCCGCATTGCCCGCGCGCTTTGATCACCTGCGTGACGGATGTGAACCAGCATCTCGGCCGGATCGCCAAGATCTATGGCAAATCGACCGAGGTGCAGGACAAGGCCTCGGCCCTGCAGGCCGAACTGGACAATCTGACCCCCGAGGCGATCTTCGAGGAAGGCCTGCACGAATTTCTCGGCCGGTTCATCATCAACACCGCCGAGATCGCCGGGATGGTCCACAACACCTATCTTTCGGGAGACATGCGCTGATGCTGCTGCTCATCGACCATGTGACGCTTTACCGCTACGACAGCCCGGTGCGCGGCGTGGTGCAAAGCCACCGTCTGTTGCCGAGCGCGCACGAGGGCCTGCAGGTGCTGGACTGGGAGGTCACCGTTTCGGGCGGGGTCAAGGGCGGCGGCTTTCGCGACGGCGCCGGCGACTGGGTCCAGGGCTGGAGCGTCAAGGGCCCGGTCAGCGAGATCGAGGTGCGGGTGCGGGGCAGGGTCGCGACCTCGGACACCGCGGGCGTGCTGCGCGGCCTGCGCGAGCTGACCGCCCCCGAATGCTATCTGGGCGAGACGACCGCCACCGAACTGACCGGCGGGCTGATCACGCTGGCCACCGTGGCCGAGGGGATCGACAACCGGCTGGCCATGGCGCATGCCCTGTCGCGCGCCGTGTCCGAGGCGATCACCTATCGCCCCGGCGCCACCGATGCCCGCACCACCGCCGCCGAGGCGCTGGAAAAGGGCGAGGGCGTCTGCCAGGACCATACCCATGCGCTGTGCACCATCGCCCGGGCCAACGGGATTCCGGCGCGCTATGTCTCGGGCTATCTGCTGGCCGACGCAGAGGGCGAGCCGCACGAGGCCGCACACGCCTGGGCTGAACTGCATGTGCCGGGGCTGGGCTGGGTGGGATTCGACCCGTCCAACGAGTGTTGCCCCGATGACCGCTACGTCCGGTTGGGTTCGGGCCTCGACGCCCGCGAAGCCGCCCCAATTCGCGGCTCTGCCCGCTCCAGCGGGGCAGAAAGCCTTGATGTGACGGTTGCGGTTCTGGCAACGCAGCAATAGGGTCTTCCCATCGAACCGGGGAAGTAAGAATGACCTATTGCGTGGGGCTGCTGCTGAACGAAGGCATCGTGATGCTGTCCGATACCCGCACCAATGCGGGGCTCGACAATATCTCGACCTATCGCAAGATGTTCTTCTTCGAGGAGCCGGGCGAGCGGATCATCTGCATCATGACGGCGGGGTCGCTCTCGGTCACCCAGACCACGATCGCCCGGCTGCAGGACGCGGTCGAAGACCCGGATTCGACGGAAGAAACCTCGATCCTCAAGGCGCCGACCATGCTGAAGGCCGCCACGATCATCGGCAACATGCTGGCCGAGGTGCGTGGCGAGATCGACGAGAAGCTGAACGCGATGAAGCAGGGCGCCAGTGCCAGCATGATCGTGGCTGGGCAAAGGAAGGATGGCCCGATGCGGCTGTTCCTGATCTATCCCGAGGGCAATTTCATTCAGGCGACCGAGGACACGCCCTTCCTGCAGATCGGCGAGCATAAATACGGCAAGCCGATCCTCGACCGGGTGGTCAAGATGACGACCTCGCTGGCCGATGCGCAGAAGGCGGTGCTGTTGTCGATGGATTCCACCCTGCGCTCCAACCTTTCGGTCGGGATGCCGCTGGATCTGTGCGTGATCCGGAAAGATGCGCTCACTGTCACAAGCCGCCGCCGGATCGAGGCGGGCGACGAGGCGTTTCGCGAGATGAGCGAGGCCTGGAGCCGCGCCCTGCGCGACGGCTTCACCCAGATCAACATCTGAAGGCTTCAGTTAGCGGCGAAAAGCGCCACGGCTTCGGCAAGGAAGCCGTCGCGCAGGGCGGGCCGCTCCATCAGAACTTCGTGTTCGGCGCCCTGCACCAGCATGAGCCGCCCCTTCGGCCAGCTTTGCATCCTGCGGTGGATCGGCCCGGGGTCGACCACACGCTCCTGACTGCCGAGGGCGCAGAGGCAGCCCAGATCCGGCGCCGGCAGAAGGCCGAGCGTGTGGCATTCGACCAGGGCCGCGCGCAGCCAGCCAAGGCTTGGCCCGCCCAGCGACAGTTCGGGATGGGCCAGGGCCTGCTGCTTCATGTAATCCCACATCACCGCATCGGTGGTCAGCGTGTTGCCGGTGAAGGGCACATCGGTGACATAGGTCTTGCGCCCGGTGCCGGGGGTGTAGAGGTGGTCAAAGCGCAGGTGCCGCGACAGGGCCGACAGGACCTCGGCCAGGGGTTTCTGCCAGGCGGGGATCAGGATGCCCCACATCGGCGCGGTGAAGGCCGCGGCACGGAAGGGCAGGTTGCGCATCAGCCCGCGCAAGCCGATGCAGCCGCCCATCGAATGGGCAAGCATATGCCAGGGCTCGGGCAGGCCGCGCCTGCGGGCAAAGGCCAGAAGCGCGTCGAGATCGCGCTGATATTCAGCGAAATCAGCGACATGGCCGACCATCCTGTCCGGCAGGGGCCGGTCCGCCATGCCCTGGCCACGCCAGTCGATCGACAGGGTGGCATAGCCCGCCCTTGCCAGAACCTCGGCCGTGCGCCCGTATTTCTCGACATATTCGGTCCGACCGGGCAAGAGAAAGACCGTGCCCTTGCTGGCGCTCGCCTGCCAGAGCCCGGCGCGCAGACGGGTGCCGTCGGCGGCGGTCAGCCAATGGGCCTCGGCCTCCTGCGGCCCTTCGGCGAGGGCGTTGTACAGTGGCGCGCTCAACTCAGGACCTGACCCAGCTTCATCGCCAGACCCATCGCGCCGTCCACGCTCAGCTTGCCCGACATGAAGGCGCTGGTGGCCGAAAGATCGCCGGCGATCAGGGCCTGGAAGACTTCGGTCGTGGCGGTCAGGGTGACATCGGCCGGTTCATCCCCCGCCCGCGCGCCGTTCTGGTCGAACATGATCGACCCTTCGCCGATCAGCACGAATTTCGCCACACCATCGAAGCCCGCGGCCTTTTCCGCCGCCTTGGCCGAAAGCATTTCCACCGCCGCGTCGATCACTTTGCTCATTCCTGTCTCCTTCGTGAGGTGGGGGCTCTGGCATTTCCGGCGCCATGCGTTACCTTGGGGTTATGAAAGCCCTGCGACGCCTTGCCAATGGTCTCTGCGCGACGGTCCTGCTGATTGTAGCAGGGCTGATGCCGGCTGTTGCCGATTCCAAGCGGCTGGACGACCTCTTTGCCCAGTTGCAGACGGCGACTGATGAAGAAGCAGGCCAGATCACCCAGGAGATCTGGCTGGAATGGTCGAAATCCGGCTCGGCCTCGATGGACCTTCTGTTGCGCCGGGGCGAGGGGGCGATGGCCGATGGCGATGCCAAGACCGCGATCGACCATCTGACCGCTCTGATCGACCACGCGCCCGATTTTGCCGAGGCCTACAACCAGCGCGCCATCGCCTATTACCAGATCGGCCAGTTCGGCCTTGCCGTTTCGGACATCGCCAAGACCCTGTCGCTGAACCCGCGGCATTTTGGTGCGCTGGCCGGGCTCGGGATGATCTTTGAACAGTTGAACGAGCCTGACAAGGCATTGGAAGTCTACCGCGAGGCCCTGAAACTGAACCCCCACATGATCGATGTGGAGAAATCGGTGAAACGGCTGGACGCCAAGCTCGGTGGTCAGGAGCTGTAAGTGCAAGAGCCTTCACGGGTGACGGCGGTCCTTGGGCCGACCAACACCGGCAAGACCCATTATGCCATCGAAAAGATGCTGTCGCACCGCACCGGGGTGATCGGCCTGCCGCTGCGTCTTCTGGCGCGCGAGGTCTATGACCGCGTGGTGGCGCTGCGCGGCCCTTCGGTGGTGGCGCTGATCACCGGCGAAGAGCGGATCATCCCCGACCGCCCGCATTACTGGGTGGCCACGACCGAGGCGATGCCCTTGGAGATCGGCGCCGATATCGTCGTGGTCGACGAGATCCAGCTTTGCGCCGACCCCGAGCGCGGCCATGTCTTCACCAACCGGCTGCTCCATGCCCGCGGGCTGATCGAGACGCTGTTTCTCGGCTCGGACACGATGCGCCCGGCGATTGCCGGCCTGATCCCCGGCGTGCAGTTTGAAAAGAAGCAGCGGTTTTCGACGCTGACCTTCGCAGGTTCGAAAAAGATAAGCCGGATGCCGGAAAGGTCGGCCATCGTCGGCTTTTCTGTTGAAAATGTCTATGCCATTGCAGAGCTGATCCGCCGCACCAAGGGCGGGTGTGCGGTGGTGATGGGGGCTTTGTCCCCGCGCACCCGCAATGCGCAGGTGGCGATGTACCAGAATGGCGATGTCGATTATCTGGTGGCGACCGATGCCATCGGCATGGGGCTGAACCTTGACATCAAGCATGTGGCCTTTGCCTCGACCTCGAAATTCGACGGGCGGCGGATGCGGATGCTCAACACGCAAGAGATCGGCCAGATCGCCGGCCGCGCCGGGCGCCATACCGAAAACGGCACCTTCGGCGTGACCGGCGAGGCGCGGCCCTTCGACGAGGAAGAGATCGAGGCGATCGAGGCGCACAAGTTCGATCCGGTCCGCAAGCTGATGTGGCGCAATGCCGACCTCGACTTCGGCTCGGCCGAAAGGCTGATCCGGTCGCTGGAACAGCCCACCTTCAACCCCTGGCTTTCCCGCGCGCGGGATGCCGATGACGTGCTGGCGCTCAAATACCTTTCGGGCCTGCCCGAGGTGGTGGCAAAGCTGACCAGCCCGCAAAGGGTGCGGCTTTTGTGGGATGTCTGCCGGGTGCCCGATTTCCGCAACGCCTCGGACAACGAACATCTGACTCTGCTCGCCCGAATCTTCGACTTTCTGACCGGGCGGGGCCTCAGCCAGACGCGCATCCCCGCCGATTGGCTGAAGAAGGCCATCGAACGAATCGACAAACCGGGCGGCGATATTGATACAATCTCCAAACGCTTGGCCTATATCCGCACCTGGACCTATGTTGCGCAGCGCAAAGGCTGGGTTGAAGACGAAAGCCATTGGCGAGACGAGACGCGTGCAGTAGAAGACCGCCTGTCGGATGCCCTGCATCTGGCTTTGACGCAAAGATTTGTTGACCGGCGCACGTCCGTGCTGTTGCGGCGGTTGAAGCAGAAGGAGACCCTCGTGGCCGAGGTGAATGACAAGGGTGAAGTCACGGTGAGTGGCGAATTCGTGGGCAAGCTGGACGGGTTCCGGTTCCGGCAAGACGCGACCAAGTCACCGGAAGAGGCGCAGACCCTGCGCACGGCAGCCCTTGCGGCATTGAAGCCCGAATTCCATCTGCGTGCAGACCGCTTCTACAACGCCCCCGATACCGAGATGGATTACACCACTCAGGGCGGGCTGATGTGGGGCAATTCTGCCGTGGGCAAGCTGGTCAAGGGCGCCGAGGCGCTCCGCCCGCAGGTCGAGGTTTTCGTGGACGAGGAAGCCGGCCCCGATGTGGCCGACAAGGTGCGCCGCCGCGCCCAGCATTTCATCGACCGCAAGATTGCCGCCCTCTTCGAACCCCTCGCGGCGATGAGCCGGGACGAGGCGCTGACCGGGCTCGCCCGCGGCTTCGCCTTCCGTCTGGTCGAGGCGATGGGCGTGATCCCGCGCGAAGAAGTGGCCAATGACGTCAAGGCGCTGGATCAGGACGCCCGTGCCGCCCTGCGCAAGCATGGCGTGCGCTTCGGTCAGTTCACCATTTTCCTGCCGCTTCTGCTGAAGCCCGCCGCCACGCGCCTGCGTCTGGTGCTGTGGAGCCTGTGGAGCGGTTTGCAGGACTTCCCCGAAAGCCCGCCTCCGGGGCTGGTGACCATCCCCAACCTGGCCGAAGTGCCGCGCAGCCATTACACGCTGTCGGGCTATCACCCCTCGGGCGTCCGCGCGATCCGCATCGACATGCTGGAACGTCTGGCCGACATCCTGCGCACCAAGGACAGCCGCGTCGGCTTCGAGGCGACGCCGGACATGCTGTCGATCACCGGCATGACGCTGGAACAGTTCGTCGATCTGATGGGCGGTCTGGGCTACAAGGGTGAGAAGGGCGAACGCGTCAAGGTCAAGGCCGCCGCCCCGGTGGTCGAGGTCAAGGCGGAAGAGCCGGTCTCGCTGAACCCGGTGCCCGAAGAGGTCTCGCTGATCAACCCGGTGCCGGAAGAGCCCGTGGTGGCGGCCGAAGCGGCCGAGGGCGAGGCTGCGGCCGAACCCGTGGCCGAGGCGGCGCCCGAGATGGAAAGCTTCGTCACCTTCACCTGGGCCCCGAAACCGCGCCCGCGCCCGGAACGTGCCGAGCGTCCGTCGCGCCCGGCCCGCCCCGAGCAAGCGGGCGAGCCGCGTGGCGAGCGCGCCCCGCGCTCGGGCGGCCCGCGCAACGACCGCAATCAGGAGCGTGGCCCGCGCCGCGATGCCGCCCCCGCCGCACCTGCGGCCGAGGGTGAGGCTCCCGCAGCCCCCACCGAAGCCAAGCCGCGCCGCGAAGGTGGCGACCGCGGTGGCTACAAGGGCAAGCCGCGTGAAGGGCAGGGCGAGCGTGGGCAGGGGGATCGTCCTCAGGGCGACCGCAAGCCGCGTCCGAAGGATGGCAAGTTCGATGCCAAATCCGATGCCAAGCCGCAGCGCAGCTTCGAAGCCCGGCCGCCGCGTGCCGAAAAGCCGGTGGACCCCGACAATCCCTTCGCTGTTCTGGCAGCGCTCAAGCTGAACAAGTGATTGGCGGGGCCCGGGGCAAAATCTCGGAACTTTGACAGCCCGAAACTGCGGCTGGACAAATATCTGTGGCAGGCGCGCTTCTTCAAGGGGCGCGACCTTGCCGCCGAGGTGGTGACCAGCGGCCATCTGCGCCTGAACGGGCAAAGATGCCTCAAACCGGGCCATGCGGTCGGCCCGGGCGATGTGCTGACCTTTCCGCAGGGCAACCGGATCCGGGTGATCCGCATCCTCGCCTTGGGCGAAAGGCGGGGGCCGGCGCCCGAAGCGCAGGCACTCTATGCCGACCTTGACGCGCAACTGCCGCCGGACGAAGCTTCGTCTCTTGAATGATCCGCAAGGCTCGTCTAGGCATGCGACGCGGAATTCGAAGGATGGAACGGCCATGACCTATGTGGTGATCGACAACTGCATTGCCTGCAAATACACCGACTGCGTCGAAGTCTGTCCGGTGGACTGCTTCTACGAAGGCGAGAACATGCTGGTCATTCATCCCGATGAATGCATCGATTGCGGCGTCTGCGAGCCGGAATGCCCCGCCGATGCGATCCGCCCGGATACCGAACCGGACCTTGACCATTGGGTCACCTTCAACCGCAAATATGCCGAGATGTGGCCGGTGATCGTGACCAAGAAGGACCCGCTGCCCGAATCCGCCGAACGCGATGGCGAGAAGGACAAGCTGAAGAAGTACTTCTCCGAACTCGCCGGCCCCGGCGGCTGAACGGCTTCGGCGGGTTTACGCCCTTTGGCGTAGCCGATTCGCTCACATTGCTGTGGGTGTTGAAACTTGGTGTGAAAGAATCCTTGGGGAACAAGCCCCAAGCCTGTGTTAGCGCATGATGCGGTTCTTGGAATTTCGCATTTTTTGTGTTATACAGGCGTCACAATCAATGAAGGATGCCTGATCTGTCTCAGAGCTGCTCGCCTGGGACCTGATTTTCCGACGACTGTGAGCCCTGAAAACGGCGTGGCAAAGGCCCCGCACGGTGAATTTTCGTCTGTCCGGGCCATGCCCCATAGGAAGTGACTGAATGACCAAGATGAAGAAGCCTGACTTTCACCCGAATGATTTCGTGGTGTACCCGGCGCATGGCGTCGGCAAGATCATGTCCATCGAAGAGCAGGAGATCGCCGGTCTCCGCCTGGAGCTTTTCGTCATCTCCTTTGAAAAGGACAAGATGACCCTGCGGGTTCCGACCCATAAGGCGACCGAGATCGGCATGCGTTCGCTCTCCACCCCCGATGTGGTGACCAAGGCTTTGGACACCCTCAAGGGCAAGGCCCGCGTCAAGCGCGCGATGTGGTCGCGCCGGGCGCAGGAATATGAACAGAAGATCAACTCGGGCGATCTGATGGCGATTGCCGAGGTCGTGCGCGACCTCCACCGCTCGGACGATCAGCGCGAGCAGTCCTATTCCGAACGCCAGCTTTACGAAGCGGCGCTGGAGCGTCTGACCCGCGAAGTCGCCGCCGTGGCCGGCGTCGATGAAGCCGGCGCGCAAAAGAAAGTCGGCGAAGTGCTGGTTGGTCGCGCCGCCTGATACGGCGCCGACACTGGCCAAGGCATGAAGGGCGGTCCTGCGGGGCCGCCCTTTTCGCATGTCGGGAACGGGCGGCAAAGGGTCCGCTGTGTCTGGCCATTTGCCCACCATCGGATTACCCCTTTGCCACCTGTCATGGAGGCTCAAGTGACCGATACGCCCGCCACACTCGCTGATTTCCGCCAGATCCTCGCCACGCTGCCCGCCGCCGATGCGGATGCCACCGCCGCCGCCGCGGCGCGCAATGGCCAGCTGACCAAGCCGCCCGGATCGCTGGGCCGGTTGGAGGAGGTCGCTGTCTGGCTCGCCGGCTGGCAGGGCACCGATCGCCCGCGTGTCGCCAGCCCGCAGGTTGCGATCTTTGCCGGCAATCACGGCGTCGTGGCGCAGGGGGTTTCGGCCTTTCCGCCCGAGGTGACGGTGCAGATGGTGGCGAATTTCACCCATGGCGGGGCAGCGATCAACCAGCTGTCGCGCACCTTCGGGGCCGAACTGACCGTGACCGCGCTGGAGCTTGACCGCCCGACCGCCGATTTCACCCAAGGCGATGCGATGAGCGAGGCCGATCTGGTCGCAGCCCTTCTGGCCGGCTGGAACGCAGTCAACCCCAAGGCCGACCTTCTGGCCCCGGGTGAGATGGGGATCGGCAACACGACCTCAGCCGCAGCCATCGCCTGCGCCCTCTTCGGCGGCGCGGCGGAGGATTGGGTCGGGCGCGGCACCGGCGTCGATGATGCGGGCCTCGCGCGCAAGGCTTCGGCCGTCAGGGCAGGGGTGGCGCGCCTGACCTCGCGCGAGCCGCTGGCGGTGCTGGCGGCACTGGGTGGGCGCGAGGTGGCGGCGATGACGGGGGCCATGCTGCGGGCCCGTGTGCTGCGCGTGCCGGTCATTCTTGACGGCTTCATCGCCTGCGCGGCGGCATCGGTGCTGCACAAGGCGGTGCCGGGCGCGCTCGACCATTGCATCGCGGGCCATGCCAGCGCCGAAGCGGCCCATAGCCGCCTGTTGGAGGCCCTGGGCAAGGCGCCCCTCCTGTCGCTGGGCCTGCGTCTGGGCGAGGGCTCTGGCGCGGCGCTGGCCATCGGGATCGTGCAGGCTGCGGCCAATTGCCATTCCGGCATGGCGACCTTTGCCGAGGCGGGCGTGGCCGGGGGCTGACCCCCCCGGTCTTCAGTCGCTCACATCCATCGGGCGCAGATCGTAGATCTCCTGGATCAGCGCGGTTTCGAGATCCCGGTCCAGCTTCTTGGCGCGTTCGATATAGGCCGGGTTCTGGTCCACCGGCTGCCCCGGCACCCAAAGCTGGGCCAGATCGCGCATCGCAGCGCGGTCGAGCCGGAAATAGGCCTTGGACAGGTTCGAGGCCTCGTATTCCGAAAACCCCATGTTTTCCAGCACATAGCGACCAGCCCTGAGAGAGCTGTCGAAGGTCTCGCGCACGATGTCCGAGGCGCCGGCCTTGAAGAGCTCGTAGACATGGATCCGGTCATAGGCACGCACCACGATATGGATATCGGGCCGGCGCGAGCGGGCATAGCGGACGATCTGCGTGGCGCGGGCCGGTTCGTCCACCGCCACGACCAGAACCTGCGCCGTGGCCAGACCCGCCGCCTCCAAGAGTTCGGGGCGCGAAGGGTCGCCGAAATAGCCCTTGATGCCAAAGCGGCGCATCGTCTCGATCAAGGAGAGGTTGTCGTCCAGCACCACGGTCGGCAGGCCGGAATGGCGCACCAGCCGGTTGACCACCTGACCGAAGCGGCCGATGCCGCAGATGATGACGGCGCCCTTCTCCTCGATCGTGTCGGCGGGGCGCTCGGTCTGCTGGCGGCCGCTGAAGCGGCGCGACAGGGCCTCGTAGACCAGGAACAGCACCGGCGTCAGCAGCATCGACAGCGAGATCACCAGCTGCGCCATCTGGCCCGCCACCACCGGCATCGCCCCTTCGGAGCGCGCGATCGAGATGATGAGGAAGCCGAACTCGCCCCCCTGCGCGAGGCCGAGGGTGAAGAGGGCCCGGTCGCGCAGACGCAGGCGGAAGAACGTGCCGATGACAAACAGCACCACCGCCTTGATCAGGATCAGCCCCACGACGAGGCAGATCACCTTCACCGGCTCGCGCAGGATCAAGGCAAAGTTGATGCCGACGCCGACCGTCATGAAGAAAATCCCCATCAGCAGGCCCTTGAAGGGCTGCAGATCGGCCTCGAGCTGGTGGCGGAACTCCGAGTTGGCCAGAACCACCCCGGCGACGAAGGTGCCAAGCGCCGGCGACAGGCCGACCAGCATCATCAGGAAGGCGATGCCGAGGACGAGGAGGAGGGAGATGAAGGTCGACATCTCGGGCAGGCGGGCGGCGTGGACGAAGCGGAAGATCGGCCGGGTCAGGTAATGCCCGGTCAGAATGATCGCCGCGACGATGGCCAGGGTCAGCAGGGTGGTCTGCCAGGCGGGCAGGGTCTGGATCAGGTTGAGCAGGGGCTCGGCCACATCGGTGCCGTGGCTCTCCTCCACGACGACCGGATTGGTCACGCCGAAGGTCTGCGCGGTGATGCCCTGCACCGCCTCCATCGCCAGAAGCGGCATGACCGACAGGATCGGCACCACGGCGAGGTCCTGGGTCAGAAGCACGGCAAAGCTCGCCCGTCCGCCGCCGGTCCGCATCAGGTTCTTTTCCGCCAGCGTCTGCAGCACGATCGCGGTCGAGGACATGGCCCCGATCATCCCCATGATCAGCGCGACCTGGGTCTGCGTGCCCGAAGCGTAAAGCGCTCCCGCCACCGCCGCCATGGTCAGGGTGACCTGCAGGCCGCCCATGCCCAGAAGCTTCATCCGCATGTCCCAAAGCGCCTTCGGCTCCAGCTCCAGCCCGATCAGGAACAGCATCAGGACGACGCCGAATTCGGCGAAATGCTGCAGGTCGGTGGTGCCCGCCCCGGCCAGTCCCATCACCGGCCCCATCAGGATGCCGGCGGCCAGATAGCCCAGCACCGAACCGAGGCCCAATCGCACGGAGAGCGGCACCACCAGAACGGCGGCGCCAAGGTAAATCGAGGCTTGCAGCAGAAAGCTTTCCATCCGGGTCCTTCGTCAGGCAATCAGGGTCTTACAGTCCGTCACGGCATCAAAAATCCGGTGCGGCCCGGAAAAGGGGCCGACCGGATCACGCTTTGCTTAAGCAGGTGCGCCGCAGGATAGAAAGTCCTGATGACAGTTGAAACTGTCCCGTCACAGAAATTTGTGGTTTTTCGCGAGAGACGCTCAGCCCGAAGGCAGAGAGAGCGTCACCATCCGCCCACCACGCTGATATTGCACGCTGCTGTCGGTGATGGCCGCGATCCGCCCGCCGTCGAGATTGTCACCGACCTTGACGCGTTTGACCGCGCCATTGGCCTGACGGACCATCGCGAAACGGGTCGAGGGCGTGCCGAAGACCGCAAGCAGCGCAATCTGCGAGGTGTTGAGCCCGCGTTTCACGGTGGCCTGCTTGGCGACCGAGGCATTGGTCGGCAGGCTCGGCGCCGGGGATTCCAGATCGGGCTCATCCAGCGGCTCTGCCGTGGTGTTGGAGGCGATCTGGACATTGGCGGCGGGCTGCTGCTTGGACGAAGGTTGCTGCTTGGAGCTGACCTGCGGCTGCGCGGCCTGGTTCAGCGCGGCCTGCACCGCGTCATCGACCACCGATTGCTGCATCCCCGAGGGGCGGGCCTGCGGCTTGGGCGAGGTCAGGAGCGTGGCGCCATTGGCAGCCAGCGAGGCCGAGGCCGCCGTGGCATCGGCGCCGGTGTCGGGCGCCAGGACGGCGGGCTTGGCGCTGGCCAGACCGGCGGGACGGGCCTGCGGACGGAAGCCCGCGAGGCGGCTGTCGACGACCGGCGCATCGGGGGTGACCTGGCTCAGCGCGCCTTGCTGGTCGCTCGGCACCGAAAGGGCGGCGGGGCGCTCCTTCGGGTGCTTGCCGGCGAGCGTCGGGTCCTGCGCCAGGGCTTCGGGCGCGGCAGCAGCCGGGGCCACGAGGGCGGGGGTGACGGGGGCGGGCAAGGTCGGCGCAGGCACGGCGGCAGTCGAAGCGCTGGCCACGGCGCCTGTGGGCGCAGGCGAGGCGCTGGCCGTGGAAGCCGTCGCCGGGTCTGCCGCGGCATCGGTCGCGGCAGTCGGTGTGGTCAGGACAGAGAGGGCTGCCGGGCGGTCGGGCGGCAATTGCTTGGGCTTGCCCGCAACAAGCAGAACGCCCTCAGGCGTCATGATGCCTTCGGGCGTTGGGACGATGCGACCCTCGGCATCGAACTTGTAAACCGTGCCGAAGGGCGGCGGCGGTGGTTCGGCGGCGGGGCTTGCATCGGCACCCGCCGCAGGGCTGGGCGGCGCCAGGGCCCCGCTGACCCGCGGCGGCGCGTCGATGCCGGCGAGGATGATCCCGTCTTTCCCGGCCTGATCCGCCGCAGAAGGCTGCGCTGCGCCGGCAGCCGAACCGGCAACCGCGCCACTCTCGGGCGCAGAGGCGGCAGAGGCCAGACCCTCGGGCGGTGCCACCGGCGCATTCATCGCCGAAGCCTCGGTCGAAACCGCCGCGTCAGGCGTTGCCTGAGCCGCTGGCGCTGGGGCCTCAGCCGCTGGCGCCGGGCTGGAAGGTTGCGAGGGGGTCACCCCGGGCAGCAGGGCCGCCGTCTCTTCGGGCTGGGCGGCGGGTTGCGCGGCGCTGTCGCTGGACGCGGTCGCAGCCTCGGGCGCCGGGGCGGTGGTCTCGGTCGAAGCGGTGGCGGTGGGGTCCGTCGCGGCAGTTTCGGTCGCGGCGGGCGCGGTGAGGGCGGCGGCGTCGGTGCTTGCCGTTTCGGTCGGCGCGGCTTGCGTTGTGTTCGCGGCGTCCGGCGTGGCGAGGCTGGAGGATTGCTCGCTGCCCGTCGTGGGCGTCAGACCGCCGGTCGCATCATTGGTGCCGATGAAGAAGCTCGACCAGGCGGCGACCGCGGCGAGAAGCAGCAGCAAGAGGCCAGTGAGGATCAGTCCCAGGTAACGCGGCTTGCCCTTGGTCGCGACCGGGCGGCTGCCCAGACCGGTTTGCGGCTTGGCGGCGGCGCGGCGGGCTGCGATCTCCGGCGTCTCGGCCGTGGTCACCGGAACGGCGGCGCGTTCGCGCTTGGCGCCCAGGATACCCGGCGCCGTGACCGAAGCCCCGGCGACATTGGCGCCCGCCTTGGTGGTCTTGCCCACGGCGGGGCGGATCGTGCCGGCGCTGGCCTTGGAGACCACCGGCGGAACCGGCGCAGTGGCCGGCCGGGCGAGGTTCGGGCGCGGCACGGCGGCGCGCGGGTTGGGTGCTGCGCCGAGCGGTGGCGGCTTGGAGGCGGCCAGTTTGGCCAGCCCACCCCCCGAGGCCGCGATGGCGGCGGTGCGGCGGCTGGCAAAGGCCGCGACGATCTCGGCCGCGGGGGCCGGGGGCAGGTCATCCTCCTCGGGCAGGATCGCCTCGGGGGCGACATCCATCGCCATCGGCGCCTCGGGCACGGGGGCAGCTGGGGCGGCCTTGAACTCCTGGCCCGGGGCGGGGCGCGGGGTCGGCGGCGGCGAGGCGGGCATCGGCGGCGTGGGCTTGGCGGCAAATTCGGCCACCGGCGGGCGCGGCGGAGCGGAGGGCTCTTCCCTGGCCGATTCGGCGGCGGGGGAGGCTGCCGGCGCGGGCGTGGGTTCGGGCGCAGCGGGGGCTGCGACCGGAGGCGCATCTTCCTTGCTGGCGGCAGGCTTGGCCACCTCGGCCGGTTTCGCCGCGGGCTGCGCCGGGATCGGCTTGTCCGGGGAATAGGCCGAGGGCTTGAAATATTCCTCCACCGCGGCGGGCTCTGGCGCGGCGGCTGCCACAGGGGCAGCCTCGACCGGGGCGGCTTCGGCCACGGGAGCCATCTCGACCGCCGACGCTGCGACCTCGGGGGCCTCGGCGGCAGGAGCCTCGATTACCGGCGCTTCGGCGGCGGGGGCAGCAGCCTCGCCGCGCGGGAAATCGCGGGCGATGATCGCCACGGCCAGCTGGTCACGCTCGACCTTTTCGCCCTGCGCCAGAAGGGTCTCGGACAGGGTGGTCTGGCCGAAGAATGCTTCTGCGGGATAGGTTTCGCCCTCGGGGACCGCGACGAAGGACACCGGGTTGAAGCGGTGTTCGGTGGCAAAGGCCTCGGCCTCGGTCAGGGTCTCGCGCGCCACGACGGCGACATGGACCTCGGGACCGGCGCCGGTCCAGTCATAGACCAGATCCTCGACGCCGTAGGGGGTGCGCCCCTCCAGCCCGGCCTTGATCTGACGGCGGCGCTTGGCCAGTTCGGGGCCGGGCGCATGGACCTGCGTGTAGAGGATCTGATCATTCGGGATGATCAGCTTGGTCGTGATCCCCCGCGGCGACAGGCCAAGCGCGGTGGAGCGCAGATAGCCCAGGGCCTCGGTGAAGTCGGGGGAATCGAAGGCTGCCGACCCCACCTGGCTCCAGCCACGCGAGGTTCGATGAAGCAGGGTGACGATGCCGTCACGGAAGTCGAGCGCAAAGGATGGTTTCATGAGGAGCGTCTAGCACAGCCATCAGATCGCCGGGAACGACCCCCCGGTTTCGCGGCCTTCCTACAGCAGGAAATTGCCGAATGAAAGCAAAAGCCAGAGCCGCGCCGAGGATCAGCTTGCGACCGCCGCCTGCGCAGGCAATGACGGGGCCATCATGGAGGTTCAAATGCGTATTCTGACGGTTCTCGCTCTTTCCACGGCCTGCCTTATGCCGATTCCCGTTCTGGCCGATGCGGCCGCAGGCACGATCACCGTGACCGGCAGCGCCACGGTCAACGTGGTGCCGGACATGGCGACCATCACCCTGGGCGTCACCACCAATGGCGACACTGCCGCCGCCGCCATGGCGGCCAACAACGAGGCGGTTTCGGCCGTCATCGCCCGCCTGATCGCGGCCAAGGTCGCCGACCGCGACATGCAGACCTCGAGCCTGTCGGTCAATCCGAACTGGGTGACCAATGCCGCGGGCACTGGCCAGGAGGTCAAGGGCTATGTCGCCTCCAACATGCTGACCGTGCAGATCCGCGCGCTGGACACGACCGGGGCGGTTCTGGATGCGGCGATCACCGACGGGGCCAATACGCTCAACGGGCTGACCTTCGGCGTCGCCGAAGAGCGCCCGGTCGAGGATGAGGCCCGCAAGCGCGCCGTGGCCGATGCCGTCGCCCGCGCCAAGCTTCTGGCCGAGGCTGCGGGCGAGAAGCTCGGCTCCATCGTCTCGATCACCGAGGGTGGCAATGCCCAGCCCTTCCCGGGCGTGATGTTCAAGGCCGCCGATTCCGCCCGTGTGCCGGTGGCGGCGGGCGAGGTCGGGATCTCTTCGACCGTGACCATCGTCTGGCAGTTGACGAACTGAAAACGGGGGGCCGCCGCAAGGGCGGCCCCTTTGCCCCTCAGGCGGTGGCCTTGGTTAGCGCCTGATCCAGATCGGCGATGATGTCGCGCAGATCCTCGATCCCGATCGACAGCCGCACCACATTGGGCGCCGCCCCCGCCGCCACCCGCTGTTCGTCCGACAGCTGGCGGTGCGTGGTCGAGGCGGGATGGATGACCAGGCTGCGCGTGTCGCCGAGGTTGGCGACATGGCTGAAGAGCTTGAGGTTATCCACCAGCTTGACGCAGGCGTCGTAGCCGCCCTTGATCGCGAAGGTGAAGAGGGCCCCGGCGCCGCCCGGGGTGATCATCTTGGCAAGGTTGTGGTAGGGCGAGGATTTGAGGCCGGGATAGGTCACCGCCTCGATCCGCGGGTCGCTTTCCAGCCATTCGGCCACGGCTTGCGCGTTCTGGACATGGCGCTCCATCCGGAGCGGCAGGGTCTCGATCCCCATCAGGGTGTAATGCGCGCCTTGCGGGTTCATCGTCATGCCAAGGTCGCGCAGGCCCACGGCGATGGAGTGGAAGGTGAAGGCCATGCCGCCCAGGGCCGCGTGGAAGTTCAGCCCGTGATAGGCGGGTTCGGGGGCGGCGAGCGAGGGGAACTTGCCCGAGGCCGACCAGTCGAACTTGCCCGAATCCACCACGACGCCGCCGGTCACCGTGCCGTTGCCCGTCAGGTACTTGGTCGCGGAATGGACGACGAGGGTGGCACCATGCTCGATGGGGCGGCAGAGATAGGGGGTGGCCGTGGTGTTGTCCACGATCAGCGGCAGGCCGGCATGGCCCGCCACCCGGGCGATGGCGTCAAGGTCGGAGATCGCGCCGCCGGGGTTGCAGATCGTCTCGCAGAAGAGGGCGCGGGTGTTCTCGTCGATCGCCGCCTCGATCGCTTTCAGGTCATCGAAATCGACCAGCTTGGCCGACCAGCCGAACTTGCGGATCGTGTTGGTGAACTGCTGGATCGTGCCGCCGTAGAGCTTGGTCGAGGCCACGACATTGCAGCCGGGCTGCATCAGGGGAAAGAGCGCCATGATCTGCGCCGCATGGCCGGAGGAGCAGCAGACCGCGCCGGCCCCGCCCTCCAGCGCCGCGACCCGGTTGGCCAGCGCCGAGACGGTCGGGTTGGTCAGGCGCGAGTAGATATAGCCGACCTCCTGCAGGTTGAAGAGTTTGGCCGCATGTTCGGCGTCGCGGAAGACAAAGGCGGTGCTTTGGTAAATCGGCACCTGACGCGCCCCGGTGGCGGGGTCGGGGGCGGTGCCGGCATGGATGGCAAGGGTGTTGAAGGCGTAATCGGACATGGAATCCTCCCTGGACAGGAGGGCAGGCTAGGCGCTCGCGCCCTTGGCATCAATCCGGAACATTGGGGGATTGCACGCGTGCAATCAGGTGCAAGGCCTTGATATGAAAGGAAAGAGAAAAATCTGTTAACCTTTCGTCAGGATTTGGAACCCGGTTTCCCGGGTCCCGGGGCGGGGCCTGCGCCTCAGCTGACCGCGTAAACCGGGATGTCGCGGGCGATGCCGCGCAGGTTCACTTCCTTCAGGACGGGGGTCAGGTGCTTTTCGGCGAAGAGCCTTGCGGCGTCGCTGTCCTCGACGATGGATTTGGTGGCGAAGATCGCCTGGGCATCGGCCAGACCCTGCACCCGCGAGGCGATGTTGACGGTCTGGCCGAAATAATCCTGCCGCTCGTTCAGCGACACCGCGATACAGGGTCCGGCATGCAGCCCGATCTTCAGCAGAAGGTCGTCCCTTCCGCTTTGCGCGTTCAGATCGTTCATCGCCTGCCGCATCCGCAGGGCGGCGGCGGCGGCGCGGCCCGGCATGGCGAAAGTTGCCATCACGGCATCGCCGATGGTCTTGACCACCGCCCCGGCCTCGGCGGCGACGATGTCCTGCAACACCTTGAAATGGGCCTGCACCAGATCGAAGGCGGCCAGATCGCCGACCCGCTCGTAAAGCTCGGTCGAGCCGCGCAGATCGGTGAAGAGGAAGGTGAGGCTGGTGATCTTCAACCGCTGGTCGATGGTCAGCGTATTGGTGCGGTAGAGGTCGCGGAAGGTCTGGTTGGACAGAAGGCGCTTGGCGGTCAGATAGGGCCGTCGCGCCGCAAGGAAGGCGTGCAGCACATCGCCGGCCAGCATCACGGCGGGCAGGGCGCGGGTCTCGGTCCGGTTTTCCAGCGTCAGCCGCAGCGGGCCGGGGCGCAGGGGAATCTCGCGGCTGTGCTGGTGGTCGCGGTCGTAAAGAATGCTCAGCGATTGCCGCTCGCGCACCGGCTCGCCCGTCACCGGCACGAATTGCACGGCATGGGTGACCGGATCGAAGACGATGACATAGCCCTCGGGCAGGGTCAGCGACATGACGGCACGTTCGCCCGGTGCGAGTTCCAGCGTATCGAGCACGGCTTCGTCAAGCAGGGCCTGCATCCGCTCATCCGTGACATCGACCCAGGAGCCGAGATACATGCTGCGCATGAATTCGGCGAAGGGCAGTTCCTCTGGCCGATGCGCGGCGATGCGGCGGATGCGCGGGCTGACAGTGAAGGTCACCTCGATCAGGTCGTCGAGCGTGGGGGCGTAGTCGGAGGAGCAGAGCGCGCAGTTGTATTCGGGTTTGACCAGGGTCTTCAGCGAGGCATTGGTGTCCAAGACCCCGCCGCAGCCCGGGCAGAGGACGTTCCACGACATCTCGAAGAGGCCAAGTGCCGTGGCGTGAAGAAAGCCGTTGATCGCCTGCTCTTCCTCCAGCCCGGCCTTGCTGGCAAAGGCGGGCACGTTCACCCGGTTCAGCTCGCGGTCGGCGCCGTCGCGAATCAGCGCCTCGATCGCGGTGGCAACGCCGGGTTCCGCGGCCTGCCGCAACAGCCCGAAGAGGGCGTCGGTATCTTCCATCCTGTCATCCTCCACGTCGGCCCGGGCGGCGTCGCCACCCTTCCAGTCATGGCCGCCCGATGATGCGCCCTTGGCCGCCGAAAAGCAATTCCGCTGCCATGCAGGCGGCTTAGGCCCGGTCGTCCTTGGGACTGTCCATCACGACGAAGGTGGTGATGGCATGGACCTGTGGCAAGGTGCCGAGGATCTCTGTGTGCCAATGTTTGTAATGCGCCAGATCGCGCGCCTCGACCCGCAGGAGATATTCGACGGTGCCGGTGACATTGTGACACTCGCGCACCTCGGCCACGCGGGAGACGGCGCGCTCGAAAGCCTCCTGCGCGGCCTTGGTGTGGCTGTTGAGACCCACCGTGACATAGGCAAGAAAGCCGAGGCCCAGCTTGTCGGGGTCTATCACGGCGCGGTAGCCCTTGATGACGCCCTCGCGTTCGAGGTCCTGCACCCGGCGCAGGCAGGCCGAGGGCGAGAGGCCGACACGCTCTGCCAGGTCCAGGTTGGAGATGCGGCCGTCCTGCGACAGGACACGCAATATCCGGTGGTTGATTTCGTCCATCTTCGCCATTTGTTGCGAAATATGCGGGATATGGCGTCAAATTGCAACCAAATGCGGCGGGAAATGCCGAATGATTGCGCGATGACACATGACCTGATGCTTGCCCTGATCTCTTTCGCCTTCGTCTCTTCGGTGACGCCGGGGCCGAACAACCTGATGCTGATGGCCTCGGGCGCCAATTTCGGCTTTGGCCGTACGGTGCCGCATATGCTGGGGATCAGCTTTGGTGCGGCGGTGATGGTGTTTCTGTTCGGCATGGGGGTGGCGGGGCTGTTCCTGGCGCTGCCCTCGGCCAAGCTGGGGCTGAAGCTGGTCTCGGTCGGTTACATGCTGTGGCTGGCCTGGAAGATCGCCACCTCGGCGGCGCCGCAGGCGGGGCAGGCCAAGGCGCGGCCGATGAGCTTCCTGCAGGCGGCGGCGTTTCAATGGGTCAATCCCAAGGCCTGGTTCATGGCGCTGGGGATCGTCACGGTCTATGCCAAGGACAGTTCGCTGCCGGCGATCCTGCTGGTCTGCGCGGTGCTGGCCTGCGTGAACCTGCCCGCGATCTCGGTCTGGGCCTTGGCGGGCGAGAGGTTGCGGCACTGGCTCGGCAACCCGCGGCGGTTGTGGGCGTTCAACTGGACGATGGCGGGGCTGCTGGTCCTGTCGCTCTGGCCGGTGCTGACGGTCTAGGCGAGGGGTTGGGCGGCATAGGCGCTGCGGCCCGCGACGAGGGTCTGGCGCGGCGCCGGGGTGCCGCCTTCGGGCCAGTCGAGCAGCACGAGGTCGGCACGCTGGCCCGGCGCGATCTCGCCCCGGTCGCTGAGACCCGAGGCACGGGCCGGATTGGTCGAAACCAGCTTCCAGAGGTCGGGCAGGCTGGTCTTGCCCTCGGCCTTGAGCCTCGCCACGGCGGTCAGCATGGCGGGGTAGAAATAGTCCGAGGCGAGGATGTCGCAAAGCCCGGCCGCCAGCATCTCGGCCGCGCCGGGGGAGCCGAGGTGGCTGCCGCCCCGCGCCGCATTGGGGGCGCCGAAGATGATCCAGTCGCCGCCAGCGCGGGCGGCTTCGGCGGCGGCAAGGTTCATCGGAAACTCGCAAAGACGCGAGCCAAGCCCTTGATAATAGGCGCGGGTTTCAACCTGCGTGTCGTCGTGGCTGAGCATCGGGACACCTGCCGCCCGGCCCTTGGCGGCCACATCGGCGATGTTGCCGGGCACCTCGGGGCGGCGGGCCCAGACCTGGGTGATGAGGGCGACATAATCGGGTTGGCTCAGGCCAGACCGCTTGGCGCGGTCGGCCATCTTGGTCGCGAAGGCTGCGCTGGACATGTCGGTGACCGGAAAGCCGGGGTCATGGTCGAAAGGGCGCTGTTGCAGCGGCGTGGCAGGGTCGAGCACGGCCATAGAGGTGTGGTCGTTGAAGGCGATGGCGGGGGCGAGGGCACCGGCAAGGGCCTGTTCGATCAGCGGCAGCGCCTCGAAACAGAAGGTCTCCCACCGCAGCTGCACGCGGTTTTCCACCGTCAGGCGCGGGGCGAGGCGCTCCAGCCCCTCCACCACGGCGCGGGCGGTGGCGAGCGAGCGCAGGCCGGGCTCCCAGCTCAGCGTCAGGGCGTGGTAGGCGGTGGCGATGCCATTGGCGGCCAACTGGCGGTCGGTTTCCAGAAGCGCCGCCTCCAGCGGGAAGTCGACACCGGGGCGCGGCATCAGCTGGCGTTCGAAGGCGTCGCCGTGGATATCGACCATCGCGGGGGCGAGGATCAGGCCCTTGGCGTCGATCACCCGCGCGCCATCGCGCGGGGCATCGAGCCCGGTGATCACCCCATCCGCCACGCGGACCGAAACTTGCGCGATGCGGTCGGACAGGACCACGCTTGCGCCTTCATAAACCACGGCTTCCATATTCTTCCCCGATTCCAAGGCTGTCCTTGTGCGGCAAGGAGATGACAGGCGGGTGACAAAGGCCTAACGCAGCCAGAGCCCCTCGCGTTTCAAGGTGTTGCGGATCGCCTGTTCGCGGTGGGGCAGGTTGGCGCGGTCAAACAGCGCCCGCGCCTTGGCGCCCTTGCCCTGATAGAGCATGCGGCGGAAGGGCTCATATTCCCGGATCACCTTCTTGACGGCATTGCGCCCGGCGACCTCCTCCAGCACCTCGACCGCCAGATCGCTTTCGCGGGCGTAAAGCAGGGGCAGGGTGCGGTAATGGCAGGTCACGTCGCCGTCCATCCCGGCCAGTTCCGGCCCCGGACGCCCGCCGCCGAAGGAATGGATGACAAGGGGCAAAGCGACCTGGTCAAGCCAGGGGTTCATCTCCTGGCAGACCAGCGTCTCGGGCGGGGCATGGGCGATCTCGGCGGCATAGGACTGGAACCTTGCGCCAAATTCCTGTGCGTTTTCATGGAAGAACCAGCCGGCGTTGAAGTAGAGGTAACGCTGCCAGTATTCATCCGGCTGGCCGAGGTCGAGCGAGGTCGCATAGTCCAGCCCGAAGCGGTCGTAGAGCGATTTCCAGATCTCGCCGTAGCCGGGGCCGTAAAGCTCGATCTGCGGCCAGGTCCCCTCGCGCCGCATCGAGGCGGAGGGGCGGGTGAAGTCGAAGGTCACCCGGTCGAAGGGGTTCAGGATCAGCGTGTCGCTGTCGAGAAACAGGAAGGGGGCGGCGGGCATTTCGCGCAGCGCCTCGATCTTGTTGCCATAGGGATAGGCGGTGCCGAAAAGCCGGCTCTCGAAGGGCAGGAAGGTGGCGCCGAGGTCGGTGAGAAGGCCGCGCAGGGCAGGGTCGGTCAGGCGCGGGTCGCCCGACCAGCGCGGGCCGGGCTGCGGTTCGGCGAGGAAGACTGCGCCGGGGAAATCGGGGTCGCGGGCGCGCAGCGAGGCGAGCATCAGTGCCGCCTCATAGGCCAGCCGCCCGGACTGGGCGATGGCCAGGATGTTGAATTTCTGCCGCGCCGTTTGGGTCATCACTGCGCCTCCGCTTCGGCCCAATCACCCTTGCAGAGCGGGGGGAAAGTCAAGGGCCGGTCAGGGTTTGCCTCAGGGCTTGGGCGTGAAACGCAGGGACAGGCAAGACATGCCGCCGTCGAGTTTGGCACATTCGGAATTGCCGATCTCGCGCACCGTATAGCCCGCCGCCACCAGCGAATCGCGGGTGCGCGGGAAGCCTTGCGGCATCACCACCAGATCGTTGAAGCGGATCGCATTGGCGCAGGCCTCTTCCCCCGGCGCGGTATGGATCACCCTGTAGCGGTCGAAACAGCCCGAAGCGGCAAGGCGTTCGGTGGACAGCACCGTCTCGGCATCGAGAAGCGAGCAATCGGTCTTGAAGTGCAGAACGCCGGGCGGGGTGAAGACCTCGCGCACCTTGTGGCCCCAATCGGCGACCTTGGCGGTCAGTTCGGCAATGCCTGCGCCATTGGTGCGGGCCGAGCGGCCGACGAGGATCTCGGCCTCGGTCACCAGGATATCGCCGCCTTCGATGAAGCTTTCGGCTCCCTCGATCCGGCGGATGTCGCCGTAAAGCTTGGCCAGATGCGGCGCCATCTCAGCCGCCTCGCCCAGACGGGTCGGCGCACCGGGGCGCATCACCACGGCGCCTTCGGGCAGGCAAAGTGCTGTATCCTCGACGAAGACCGAATCCGGGAAAGCCTCCAAAGCCTCGAGCTCGATCACCGTGGCCCCGGTCGACCGCAGGGCGGCGCTGTAATCGGCGTGGTGCTGCAGCATCAGCGCCAGCGAGGGCGCACCGGTATCGACCGCGCGCAGACCTTCTATGATCGAGGCGGCGGGTTTGCGGGTGATGGCATGGGTGAAGCGGAAGGACCGGTCGGACATTGCAAAGGCCTCATGAAGGGTCAGGGCTACTGCCCTGCCTCATGTTGCCTCGGCAATAAACCGGTAGAATGGTGGGCGACCCTGGAATCGAACCAGGCGTGAGTCGCCTCGGGGGAGTTACAGTCCCCTGCCACACCTTGTAGCATGTCGCCCACTGAGCGGGGGGAATAAACAAGGGGCGCGGGGGCGTCAAGAGGGGCAATTGCGAAGGTTTCAGCTTGCGTGAAATCCTTTGGGGGGCCAAATGGATGCCAAATGCGAGGGCGATATGAGCGGTTATACTGGCAATACCAAACCCAGCTGGGTTGTAGACAAGGAACGCAACAAGCGGGCCGAGGCGAAGGAAACCCTGTGGCTCTTCGGGATCCATGCGGTGCGCGACGCGCTGTTGAACCCCAACCGCGAGAAGTTGCGGCTGGTCCTGACCAAGAACGCCGCCGACCGTCTGGCCGATGCGCTGCCCGGCGCGGGGATCGAGCCGGAAATCGTCGACCCGCGCAAATTCTCGGTGCCGATCGCCGAGGATTCGGTGCACCAGGGCGCGGCGATGGAGGTCAAGCCGCTGAACTGGGGCAAGCTTGAGGACATCTGCATCTCGGGCAAGGGCAATGCGCTGGTGGTCTGTCTGGACCGGGTGACCGATCCGCATAACGCCGGCGCCGTCCTGCGCTCGGCCGAGGTGTTCGGTGCAAGGGCGGTGATCGCCCCGCGCCACCATTCGGCACCGGAAACCGGGGCCCTGGCCAAGACCGCCTCGGGCGCGCTGGAACGCCAGCCCTATCTGCGGGTGACCAACCTCGCCGATTCGATGCAGAGCCTGCGCGAGATGGGCTATGTGCTGATCGGGCTGGACGGCGAGGGCACCGTGACCCTGGCCGAGGCGATGGCCGATGCCGGCAGCCGCGCCGTGGCGCTGGTGATGGGGGCCGAGGGGCCGGGCCTGCGCGAGAAGACCCGCGAGACCTGCGATGTCATCGCGCGGATCCCCTTCGCGGATGCTTTCGGCTCGCTCAACGTCTCCAACGCGGCGGCAATCGCGCTTTACGCGGCCTCGGTCCGCTAGACGGGCTGTTAGACGGGCTGTGCGCCAAAAGGCGCAGCGGCGAAAAAGCTGCGCGGCGCACGGGTTCGTGATGTTTTTTAACAATCCTTCCCCTTTAAAGCCGCCCGCGCAACTTTATATCAGGGATGAAGGCCGGCCCGGAACGCCCCCTTCGTTCACTGTCCCTCGTTCCACACTGGCGCCCGGCCCCAAGCTCGGGCGCCTTTTTCTTGGGAATGGCCCGATGCCAGACGATGCGACCTTACGTAAAATCCTGACCGAAACCAAGGTGATAGCCCTGGTTGGCTGGTCGCCCAACCCGGCGCGGCCCAGCCATGGCGTGGCAGCCTTCCTCGCCCGGCGCGGCTATCGGGTGATCCCGGTCAACCCCGGGCAGGCGGGCCAGGTCACCGCCTGGGGCGAAACCGTCCGCGCCCGCCTCTCCGACATCACCCCCCCCCCCCCCCCCCCCCCCCCCCCCCCCCCCCCCCCCCCCCCCCCCCCCCCCCCCCCCCCCCCCCCCCCCCCCCCCCCCCCCCCCCCCCCCCCCCCCCCCCCCCCCCCCCCCCCCCCCCCCCCCCCCCCCCCCCCCCCCCCCCCCCCCCCCCCCCCCCCCCCCCCCCCCCCCCCCCCCCCCCCCCCCCCCCCCCCCCCCCCCCCCCCCCCCTTCCGCCGGCAGGGACGCCGATAGCATGGCCGCCCTGCACCTTCCCCCTCTGGCATGGCCCGGCGCTTTGCGTTAAGGGGACCTCATCCCAAAATGGAGCGCCCGGATGAAAGCCGCCGTCATCACCTTCCCCGGTTCCAACTGCGACCGCGATCTTGCGGTGGCCTTCGAAAAGGCCGGCTTCAAGGTCGCGCGTGTCTGGCACAAGGACACCGATCTGCCGGCCGGCACCGATGTGGTGGGTCTGCCGGGTGGCTTCTCCTTCGGCGATTACCTGCGCTGCGGCGCCATCGCGGCGCAATCGCCGGTGGCGCTGGCGGTCAAGGCCCATGCCGAGCGGGGCGGCTTCGTCCTTGGCGTCTGCAACGGCTTTCAGGTCCTGACCGAGATGCACCTTCTTCCCGGCGCTTTGATGCGCAATGCCGGGCTGAAATTCGTCTGCCGCACGGTGGATCTGCGGGTCGCCACCACCCATTCCGCCTTCACCTGCGGCTATGGGCGGGGCCAGGAAATCAAGGTGCCGATCGCCCATCACGACGGCAATTACACGATCGACGCCGAGGGTCTGAAAGCCCTGCAGGATCAGGACCGCATCGCCTTCACCTATGTGCAGAACCCCAATGGCGCCACGGCGGATATCGCCGGGGTCCTCTCCTCCAACCGCCGGGTTCTGGGCCTGATGCCCCACCCCGAACGCGTGGTCGAGGCGGCGCAGGGCGGCACCGATGGCGCCACGGTCTTCGCCAGCCTGATGGGCGGGATGGCGCTGGCCTGAGCCGCTTTCCCGGCCCCCGGCTTGAGGTGGCCCGGGCAGGGGCCTAGATTTCGGCCATGAGAAAGACCACCTCCCGCCCGTCGCGCCCTGACTCGTTCAGAGGCGAGCGCAACCAGCGCAGCGCCTTCTGGGGCAAGCTGGCGGTCGTGGTCGTGGTCCTTGTCGCCATCGGCGTCGTGCTGATCACCAACCGCTGGCTCTCGGAACGTTTCACCGAAACCACCCGCAACAAGGCCGAACTGCGGCTGGCGCTTTACTCCGGCAACGTCGTCTCGGAACTGCAGCGCACCTCGGTGGTGCCCTTGCTCCTCTCGCGCGACCCGGCGATTTCCGAGGCGCTGATGAAGGGCGACTTCTCGCGCACCACGCAGCGCCTGGTCCAGGTCCAGGCCGATATCGGCGTCGCCTCGATCCTGCTTCTGGACAGTTCCGGGCGCACCGTGGGGGCGACCAACCGCAACCTTCTGGGCAGCAATTACCGCAACGCCGATTTCTACGTCGCCGCCGCACGCTCGGTCGATACGGTGTTTTCGGCGGTGGAGCGTGACGGCGGCGGCTATGACTTCACCTATTCCCGCGTCGTCGTGGTGGATGGCAAGACCAAGGGCGTCATCGTGGTGGCGGTCGATCTGATGAAGTTCGAACGCGCCTGGGCGGCTTTGCAGGACGTGGTCCTCGTCACCGATTCGGAAGGCCGGGTGATCCTGTCGACCGAGCCGCGCTGGCGCGGGCAGATGGTGGAAACCGCGATTGCGGCGCATGACCGGCCCTCGGCCTTCGACCTTGCGCTGAACCGGGCGCTGTCGGTGACCTCGGATCTGACGCAGAACCGGCCCGACACCTATCTGCGCGGCGTGGCGGTTTTGCGCACCGACAACCGGATGACCTTCCGCGGCTGGCGGATGGCCAGCTTCACCGCCTATGATTCGGTGCGCGAGAAGGTGAACGGGATTCTCGCGCTGGAGATCATGGGTTTTGCGATCCTCGCCGCCCTGACCTTCTACCTTCTGTCGCGCCGGGCTTGGTCGCAGACCCTGTCCTTCCGGCGCGAATCGCTGGAACTGCGCCAGCTGAACGCCCGCCTGCAGCGCGAGATTGCCGAGCGCGAGAAGGTCCAGAAGGACCTTGCCGTGGCCGAACAGACCCTGGCGCAATCCTCCAAGCTTGCGGCCCTGGGCGA
This sequence comes from Rhodobacter sp. P1_C2, assembly GCF_056406375.1. NCBI lineage: Bacteria > Pseudomonadati > Pseudomonadota > Alphaproteobacteria > Rhodobacterales > Rhodobacter > Rhodobacter sp. P1_C2. The sequence continues at coordinate 25,666 of NZ_JBFUAG010000009.1, read as the reverse complement.
GATGTCGGCCGCGGTCAGCCACGAGCTGAACCAGCCGCTCGCCGCGATGAAGACCTATCTCGCCGGCGCCAGATTGTTGTTGCAGCGCAAGCGGATGGAGGAGGCGCTCTCCTCCTTCCAGCGGATCGATGACCTGATCGACCGGATGGGCGCGATCACAAGGCAGCTGAAGAGCTATGCCCGCAAGGGCGGCGAGGCCTTCGAGCCGGTGGACCTGCGGCTCTGCCTGTCTTCGGCGCTGGCGATGATGGAACCGCAACTGAAGTTGCGCGTTGTGAAGATCACACGGTCGATCCCGCGGCAGGCGGTCATGGTGATGGCGGACCGGCTTCGTCTCGAACAGGTGATCATCAACCTGTTGCGCAACGCGCTGGATGCGATCAAAGACACGAGGGAACCCCAGATCGATCTGGTGCTTGCGGCTGGAGAGGCCGCCACGCTCAGCGTGCGCGACAACGGCCACGGCATCGCCGATCTGGTGAACCTGTTTGAACCTTTCTACACGACCAAGAAGGCGGGCGAGGGCATTGGTCTGGGGCTGGCGATCAGCTCTGGCATCGTCACCGATCTTGGCGGCCGTTTGACCGCGCGCAATGCCGAAACCGGTGGCGCGGTCTTTGAAATGCAACTCCCGATCCTGATGCCCGATGTGGGCGAGGACCGCGGGTCAGACGTAAAAGCAGCGGAATGAGGAATTGATGGCGCGGGCAATGAAAGTGGCAATCGTCGACGACGAGGCCGATATGCGGCAATCCATCAGCCAATGGCTGGCCTTGTCAGGCTTTGACACCGAAACCTTCCCCTCGGCGGAGGAGGCCCTGAAATCGATCGGGCCAGAGTTTCCTGGGGTGATCGTGTCCGACATCAAGATGCCGGGCATGGATGGCATGGCCTTCCTGAAACGGCTGATGGGGATGGATTCGGGTCTGCCGGTCATCCTGATCACCGGCCACGGCGATGTGCCGATGGCGGTGGAGGCGATGCGGGTGGGGGCCTATGACTTCCTCGAGAAGCCCTTCAACCCGGACCGGATGACCGAGCTGGCCAAGAAGGCCACCCAGGCGCGGCGGATGACCCTGGACAACCGCGCTTTGCGCAAGGAATTGTCCGACGGCTCGGTCCTGATGAAGAAGCTGATCGGCACCAGCCCGGTGATGGAGCGGTTGCGCGAGGATATCCTCGATATCGGCCAGGCCGATGCGCATGTGCTGATCGACGGCGAAACCGGCACCGGCAAGACCCTGGTGGCGCATGCGCTGCATGCCGTGGGGCCGCGGGCGGGCAAGAAGTTCGTCACCATCTCCTGCGCCGCCTGGTCGGAGGATCAGCTGGCGACGCGTCTTTTCGGGCCGGCCGAGGATGGGACGATCCCGATGGTGGAAGAGGCCCGCGGCGGCACGATCTGCCTTGAGGATATCGAGGCCCTGTCCGGGGCGATGCAGGCGCGTCTGCTGACGCTGATCAACGAACAGGGCACGCCGCCCGAGACAAGGATCATCGCGATCTGCAACCATCACGCGCCCGACAAGACGCTGGAGGACACGCTGCGCCCGGATCTGTTCTACCGTCTGGGTGCCATGACCATCGTCCTGCCGCCCTTGCGGTCGCGGGGCGAGGATATCCTGACCCTCTTCAACCGCCTGACCGAGCAATTCTCGGAAGAATACGGCTGCGAGGCGCCGCAGGTGACGGCACAGGAAGCGGCGCAGCTGCTGCAGGCGCCCTGGCCGGGCAATGTGCGGCAGCTGGTCAATATCGCCGAGCGGGCGGTGTTGCAGAACCGGCGCGGCTCGGGCTCGATCGCCTCGCTTCTGATGGCCGACAACGAGGCTGCCGGCCCCGCGCTGACGACCGAGGGCAAGCCCTTGAAGGATTATGTGGAAGCCTTCGAACGCATGCTGATCGACAACACGATGCGGCGCCACAAGGGCTCCATCGTCGCGGTGATGGAAGAGCTGTGCCTGCCGCGCCGGACCCTCAACGAGAAAATGGCCAAATACGGCCTGCAACGCCAGGACTACGTCTAAGTCAACGGGGGCGCGGGGGTGGTAAACCCCCGCCCTTACCTTCTGCTGATCCGCAACCAGATCCCATCCCTGGCCCGCACCGTCAGATGCGCCACCGGCACCGGGATATTCTCGGCGATCGCCTCAAAGCGGAAGCGTCTGACCAGCAACGCCAGCAACAGCGTCCCCTCCACCATCGCAAATCCCGCGCCCGGACAGACCCTCGGGCCTGCAGAGAAGGGCATGTAGGCCTCTCGTGCGGAGGTGCGGTTGCCTTCGGTCGTCCAGCGGTCGGGGTCGAAGCTGTCGGGTTCGGGCCAGAAGCGGTCGTGGCGGTGCAGGTGCCAGGGCGAGAGGACGACTTGTGCGCCGGGGGCGACGTGGCGGCCTCGGAAGTCCTCGGGTTTCGTGGTTTCGCGCACCATCATCGGGACGGAGGGGTAAAGGCGCAAAGCCTCGCGGAAGGTGTCGCGGGTGAATTTGAGGTGGGCGAGGGCGGCGAAATCGGCGGTTTCGGGCAGGGTGGCGGCTTCTGTCGCGACGCGGGCCTGCGCCTCGGGATGGGTGGCGAGGAGGTAAAGCGTCCAGGCGAGGGCGGAGGCAGAGGTTTCGTGACCGGCAAGGAAGAAGATCGCGACCTGATCGACCATCTCGCTGGTCTCAAAGCATTTTCCCGTCAAAGGGTCGGGCGTGGTCATGATCTTGGTGGCCAGATCATCCGGGGCCTCGCCTGCCGTGATGGCCTTGGCGCGGGCCTCGGTCAGGCAGGTGATGAGACCGCGGATGATCCGGGCCGAGCGTTTGGTGGCCTTGCGGTGAAAACGCGGGAACCAGCGGGGCAGGGGCAGGAAGGCCGCGAGGTTCAGGATTGGCTGGCTGCGCTGATAGGCCTTGAACTCGGTGAAGGTGGCGGCGGCGATCTCGTGTTCGATCGGGATGGAAAAGAGGGTGCGGAAGATCACGTCGGCGGCGGCGTGGCTGGTGTGTTCCTCGATCTCGACGCGGCCCTCGGGGAGACGGGCCACGGCGGCCTCGCCCGCGGCCCAGATCGCGGGAAGGGCGTCGCGGATGCGGCCGCCTTCGAAGGCGGGGTCGATGATCCGGCGCTGGCGTTTCCACACCTCGCCATTGGTCACAAAGACCGACTGGCCGAGGAGGGGGCGCAACCCCTCGGCCACGCGCATCGACTTCGGGAAGTCGTCGGGCCGCTCGCTGAGGACGCGGGCGATCAGGGCCGGGTCGTTGATCAGGTAGCTGCGGAAGAAGGGGGTGCGAAACTCCGCCATCCAGGCGTGGTAGAGGCGCGCCGGCTGGGCCGAGAGGATATCGGCGCGGAACAGCTTCAAGTAGCGCCAGAGCGAGACCTTGTCGGGCCGGGCTTGCGGCTTGGGCGGGGTCACATCGACCGCCAGGGCGAGAGGGGCGTCTCGATCCGCGATTTCGACGGGGCGCGGTCGCGGTAGCGGTCGGCGAGGGTCAGGGGGCCAGCGGTGATCTGGAAATAATCATAATCGCCGGGCCGGTCAAAGGCGCAAAGATATTGAAAATGCAGGCGAAAAAACCGCCAGCGCAGCGCGGCCCAGCGTTCGGGCGACAGCGTCTGCGTGAAGGCGGCAGAGATGACGAGGGGCCAGATCTTGCCCTCGGGTGCCACGCCGGTCACCGCAACCGGATCACAGAGCGCAAAGGCGCAGCCGTCGCCGGGGGCGGTGACATCGACCCAGGTGATCTCGGGCCGGGCGGAAAGATAGGCCAGATCGGCGCGCAACCGCCGCGCCTTTGGCAGGAAAGAGACCATCGGCACCACCTGGCCGAGGCTCAGAAACCCCAGAGCGGGGCGCGGCTCTGGCAGGCCCGCGCGCAGGATGTCGGAGAGGATCGACACCGCCAGATGCGCGCCGGAGGAATGGCCGACCACCAGAACCTCGTCACAATCCTGCAGGGCGGCGCGGATGCGGGTGGCAAATTCGGCCATCCGTGCCTCGAGCTCGGGGGGATTGGCGCCGCCGGATTGGGCGGAATAGGCGTAGTCGTGCATCAGGTAATAGGCGAAAAGCCGGTTGTCGTGGCGCCGGAAGCTGCGCAGGATCAGCGCGGGCAAGGGCAGGCCCGCCATCAGGCCCAGAAGCGGATGCACCGTGGCCCCGATCCGGTAAAGCCCGTAGCCAAGGCCCAAAGCCACGGCCAGTTGCAACAGCAGCATCCCGATCGGGTAAAGCGCCGCAATCATCGGCCCCTTGCGCAGCCGCATCAAGCGGAAGAGGGCGCCCGAACCGATATAGGCCCAGGCGGTGCGCAGAAGCTGGACATAGGTCGCGAGAATTCCCTGCTCCATCGAGCCGCGGACGATGTCGGACCAGACCAGAACCTCGAACTCCACCTCGGTCGGGCGGCCCATCGCGCCCTCGACCCGCCAGCCATAGGGGCCACCGCCTTTGCGCGGCAGAAGCTTCAGCCCATAGCCCGAGATTTCGGCCTGGGCGGCACCCTCTTTCCGGTAAAGCTCGCGGTAACGGCGGGGATGGATCGGGTCATAGCCGGGAATATAGAACACCTTGCGGCGGAAAGCGGGCTCCGCCGGTTGGGTCGTCCTTGTCTCTGAAATCACTGGTTCCATCGCGGCCTCCGCGCCACTCTGCGCAGAAAATGCGGCGGAGGGAAGGCCTTAGCCGAGCTTCGACAAGGCGGGCACATGCTCCAGCAGCCAGTAGGAGAACTGCGAGAAGCCGCCGGTCAGCATCAAAAGCCCGATGGTCCAGAGCATCAGGCCCATGAGCCGCTCGATCCGTTCCATGTGCGCCTTCATGAAGGCGAGGACCGGGGCGAGGCGGGCAAAGAAGGTGGCGACCAGAAGGAAGGGCAGGCCAAGGCCGAGGGCATAGACGCCCAAAAGCACGGTGCCGCGCCCGACCGAGCCTTCCTGCGCGGCAAGCGTCAGGATCGCCCCCAGTTGCGGGCCGATGCAGGGGGTCCAGCCGAAGGCGAAGGCGAGGCCGAGGACATAGGCGCCAAGCGCCGAGCCGCCCCGGTCGCCGGCATCGACCCGCAGGTCCTGATCGAGGAATTTCAGCCGGAAGATCCCGATGAAATGCGCGCCGAAGATCATCACCACGATGGCGGAGAGCGTCGCGAAGGTCTGCGACCGGGCGAGGAAGAAGGCGCCGAAGGCCGAGGAAGCCGCCCCCATCAGAAGGAAGACGGTGGAGAGGCCCAGCACGAAGAAACAGGCGGCCAGCAGGGCGCGGCGGCCGGATTTCATCTCGCCCACGCTGATGCCGGACATATAGGCGAGGTAGGGCGGCACGATCGGCAGGACGCAGGGCGACAGGAAGGAGAGAATCCCCGCCGCCAGCGCCACGAGCGCTGCGGGAAGAAGGCTTGCGTCTAGGAGGTCTATGCCGAACATTCCTCGTGCTTAGCGGGTTTGGCGGGGCAGGTCACGCAAGGAAAGGTCAACTCGCCGTGTGGTGTTTTGGCGCGGCGGCGGCTAAGGCGCGCTGCAACGGGGAGAGCGGCATGTGGGACGTGGAACTGGATTGCGAGGGGCTGCTGTGCCCGCTGCCGGTGTTGAAGGCGCGCAAGCGGCTGATGGCGATGGCGCCGGGTCAGGTCCTGTGCCTGCGCGCCACCGATGCGATGGCGCGGATCGACCTGCCGCATTTCTGCGGCCAGAGCGGGCATGACTATCTGGAAGCGCGCGAGGAAGGCGCGGTCACCCTGCATCTGATCCGGGTGAAGGGGTAAAGGAAAACGCCCGGCCTTGCGGGGCCGGGCGTTCTGGTCTTCGGGTTTCGATCAGCGGCCGAGGGCCCACCAGCCCCTGCGCTTGGGCTTGTTCGGGTCTTCGGCGGCGGCGTCTGCCGGATCGGGCTGAAGCGCCGCTTCTGACGCTGCGGCGGGTGCGGCTTCGGTCAGGCCGGGATCGGCTGCGAAGACCGGGGCCGCGACCTCGGGGGCTGCGACCTCAGGGGCCGCTTCCGGGGTCGCCTCGGGCAGGGGGGCCGGTTCGGCAGCTGCTTCAGCGGCCGCTTTGGCTGCGGCAGTCCGGGTCCGGCTGGCCGAGGTGCGGGTCCGCGTCGCCGCGGGCTTCTTGGCCGGGGCTTCGGCAGCGGCCTCGGCGGTCGCATCTTCTGCCGGGGCTTCGGCCGCGGCCTTGCTGCGGGCGGTCGTGGCCTTCTTCGGCGCGGCAGACTTGGGCGCCGCGGCCTTGCTGGCGGTGGTCTTGGGTGCAGCCGGTTTGGCCTCGCCCGAGGCCGCCTCGCCTGCCGCCTCGGCAGCCTTGGCCGCCGCGGTCCGCGCACTGGTCGACCGCGAGCGCGTTGCGGGCTTCTTCACCGGCGCGACAGGGGCTTCGACCGGGGCCTCGATCGGGGCTTCAACCGGCGTCACCGCTTCCGGTGCCGCTTCGGCGGCCACGGATTGCGCAAGCACCGCTTCGACCTCTGCGGTGACAGCCGTCACCTCGGCGCTTTCGACGACCGCAACCGCGTCGTCAGCGGTGGTCTCGTCCTCGTCGTCGCCGGCCTCGTCGTCCTGACCGTCATCCGCGCCTTCGTCGGAGGCCTCATCGCCGCCTGCGGCCGCAGTTCCCTGCGCCCCGCTGCCCGGCTTCTTCTTGCGCCGACGCCGACGCTTCTTCTTGCCGGGCGCCGTGGTGCCGGCTGCCGCAACCGGTGCGGCCTCGGGCGCATCGCCGGCCTCGGCCTCATCCTCGGCGACATCCGCCTCGATCTCGTCCTCGATCTCCTCGTCGAGGATATCGTCTTCGACCTCATCCACCGCAGCGCCCATCAGGCTGGCATTGCCAGAGATGACCGAGGGGGTTTCCGGCACGACACGCGTCGCGGTCTTGAACTTTTCGATCAGGAAATCCGGGCTGATCATCTGGGGATCGGCCTCGATCCGCACCGACATGCCGTAGCGCGCCTCGATCAGGCCCAGATGCTCGCGCTTCTGGTTGAAGAGGAAGTTGACGATGCCGACCGGCGCCTTGAGCAGAACCTCTTTCGAGCGTTTGCGCGTGCCCTCTTCCTCCAAAGCGCGCAGCACTTGCAGGCCCAGGCTGTCGTCGGAACGGATCAGACCCGTGCCATGGCAATGGGCGCAGGGCTGGGTGGTGCTTTCCAGCATGCCCGGGCGCAGGCGCTGGCGCGACATTTCCAGAAGGCCGAAACCGCTGATCCGGCCGACCTGAATGCGGGCGCGGTCGGTTTTCAGCTTGTCCTTGATGCGCTTTTCAACGGCGAGGTTGTTGCGCCGCTCTTCCATGTCGATGAAGTCGATGACGATGAGCCCGGCGAGGTCGCGCAGGCGCAGCTGGCGGGCGATCTCTTCGGCAGCTTCAAGGTTGGTCTTGAGAGCGGTGTCCTCGATCGAGCCTTCCTTGGTCGCTCGGCCCGAGTTCACGTCGATGGCGACGAGGGCCTCGGTCACGCCGATCACGATGTAACCACCGGATTTCAGCTGCACGGTCGGGTTGAACATGCCGCCGAGATAGCTTTCGACCTGGAAGCGGGCGAACAGCGGCATCTGTTCGGCATAGCGCTGCACGACGCGGGCCTGGGACGGCATGATCATCTTCATGAAATCCTTGGCGGTGCGATACCCCGCCTCGCCCTCGACCAGAATCTCGTCGATTTCGCGGGAGTAAAGGTCGCGGATCGAGCGTTTGATCAGATCGCCTTCCTCGTAAATCGCGGCAGGGGCGATGGATTTCAGCGTCAGCTCGCGGATCTGCTCCCAAAGCCGCATCAGGTATTCGTAATCGCGGTTGATCTCCGGCTTGGTGCGCTTGGCACCGGCGGTGCGGATGATCAGGCCAGCGCCTTCCGGCACCTCCAGCTCGGCGGCGATTTCTTTCAGCTTCTTGCGGTCGGCCGCCACGGTGATCTTGCGAGAGATCCCGCCGCCGCGCGCCGTGTTGGGCATCAGCACGCAGTAACGACCGGCCAGCGACAGATAGGTGGTCAGGGCCGCACCCTTGTTGCCGCGCTCTTCCTTGACGACCTGGACCAGCATGATCTGCCGGACCTTGACGACTTCCTGGATCTTGTAGCGGCGGGCGCGGGGTTTGCGCGGCGCGCTGATCTCTTCCTGGACGTCTTCTTCGGCGATGGATTCGATCTCGTCATCCGAATCGGAGGCGTGGTCGATGGCGCGGAAGGGGGCGTCGGGGTCCTCGCTGTCATGGACATGGGCATTGTCATGCGCATGGTCATGCGGGGCGTGGTCATGGGCGGCATGGGCCTGGGGCTGCTCGCCATGATCGTTCGGCGGGGTCAGCGGCTCGGCCGCGGAATCTTCTGCCAGATCAATGACATCCATCGAGCCGATTTCGCTCGGCCCGTCCTGGACGGCGTCCTGCACCTCGACCTTGGCGGGCTGGGGGCGCGGGCGCGGCGCCGGGCGCTGGGCGCGGCGGTTGTCCTCGTCATCCTCGGCCCGGGCAAAAGCCCGCTCTTCCTCCAGCAGGGCTTTGCGGTCGGCCACAGGGATCTGGTAGTAATCCGGGTGGATTTCGGCAAAGGCGAGGAAGCCGTGACGGTTGCCACCGTAATCGACAAAGGCCGCCTGGAGCGAAGGCTCCACGCGGGTCACTTTGGCGAGGTAGATATTTCCCGCAAGCTGGCGCTTGTTCAGGGTTTCAAAGTCAAATTCTTCGACCTTGTTGCCGTCCACCACGACAACGCGAGTTTCCTCTGCGTGGGTGGCGTCGATGAGCATTTTCTTGGACATAGTGTTCCATAGCGCCCGGTTTCCGTGGAGCCACGTGGCGGCGAAGCGCTGTGTGGGGTGGCGGTCAGGGGGCGTCTTGTTCGGGCGATGGGGCGCATAGGCAAAGAAGCGGCGTTGCCCGATGGGCCGCCCTCTTCTTGCACCGATGTCAACGCGCGCGTCATCGCGGTTCTCTTTCGGGCCCGCAAGGACCCCAATTAAGGCCCGGAAAATCAACGACTTGCCGGGCAACTCTCCGGTCTTGCGACCGATCCGACTGCCTGACGTTTCGGCGCCTGTAAGAGGCGCCAGAGCGGGCGGGCAGAGAATTCTTCCGCGAAAGCTTCGCGTGGTTTGACCCTAAGGGCAAAGGGATGCCAATGACAATGGGTGATTTGCGACATGATTTGCCCCATTGCGCTGCGGGGCGTGCCGGGGTGCCGTCGCCGGGTCAGGGGGCGGTGCTGCGCCAGGCGTTGAGGATATGGACGCGGATCGCCGAGGCGAGGCCGATATCATCGCGCGCCGCGTCGATCTTGGCGGCAAGTTCGTTCAGCGACAGGCCCTCTGCGGCGGCAAGGCGCTGAAACTCCTCCCAGAAGGCGGATTCGAGCGAGACCGAGGTTCGGTGGCCGCGCAGGGTCAGGCTGTGCTTGACCGGACGGGCCGAGTGGGGCAGCGCAGACATGCTGGGGCCTTTCGATCGGGCAGGCGGCCGCATCGGGCGGACCCAGGCTTTATGTCATGCGGTAAAGGGCAGGGCCAGAGGCGCGTTGCGCGCCAACGGTCAGATCATCACGCGCAGCGGTTCGCGGTGGTAGGTCAGCTGGAACGTCCCGGCGGATTCCTTGACGCGGTAGCCGCGCAGCTTGACCTCTGCCAGAAACCGCTTGCGGCCGATCTTGGCTTCGACCTCGGCCACGTCACAGCGCAGCGGGCAGCCTTCGGCCACGGCGAGGGGGGAGAAGAGTTGGAACAGCCATTGATCGGGCGAGAAGGCCGGGATCGGGGTGGCGGGGATCGGGGCGGGGGCGCTTTGTGTTTGCATCATGGCATCACCCTGCCAGAGGCGCAGTTAAGGCGAGGTTAAGTCCCGCCCTCCTCGTCGCGCTTTTTTCCGTCCAATTCGGCCTTTGCCTTGGCGATTTCGGCCGCCTCCCGGGCTTTTTGCCCCTTGGTGCGGCCGAATTTCATTGCATTTTCATCACTTTCTGCGCGGGCGGCCTTGCGGGCCGCCTCTTTCCGTTTCGCGCGCAGGTTGATGATTTCCGCCATCTTAACCCTTGGGTCCGACCATGTCCTCGGGGCGGACGATTCGGTCGAAGGTCTCGCCATCGACAAAGCCAAGCGCGATCGCCTCTTCGCGCAGGGTCGTGCCGTTCTTGTGCGCGGTCTTGGCGACCTTGGTGGCATTGTCATAGCCGATGGTGGGGGCCAGCGCCGTCACCAGCATCAGGCTTTCCTTCATCAGCTTTTCGATCCGCGGCAGGTTGGCCTTGGTGCCTGTGACCATGTTGTCGGTGAAGGAGCCGGCCGCATCGCCCAGAAGCTGCATGGATTGCAACACGTTATAGGACATCATCGGGTTGTAGACGTTCAGCTCGAAGTGGCCCTGGCTACCGGCAAATCCGATGGCGGCGTCATTGCCCATGACATGGGCGCAGACCATGGTCAGCGCCTCGGCCTGGGTCGGGTTGACCTTGCCAGGCATGATCGACGAACCCGGCTCGTTCTCCGGCAGGATCAGCTCGCCCAGACCCGAGCGCGGGCCGGAGCCCAGAAGCCGCAGGTCGTTGGCGATCTTGAAGAGGCTCGCCGCGACGGTCTTCAAGGCGCCCGAGAACATGACCATCGCGTCATGCGCGGCCAGGGCCTCGAACTTGTTCGGCGCGGTGACGAAGGGCAGGCCGGTGATCTCGGCGATCTGGGCGGCGACGCGGGCGTCAAAACCGACCTTGGTGTTCAGACCGGTGCCGACGGCAGTGCCGCCCTGCGCCAGTTCGTAGATGTCGGGCAGGCACATCTTGACGCGGGCGATGCCCTTTTCGACCTGCTTGGCATAGCCGGAGAATTCCTGGCCCAGCGTCAGCGGCGTCGCATCTTGGGTATGGGTGCGGCCGATCTTGATGATGTCCTTGAATTCCAGGGCCTTGGCGTGCAAGGCGCCGTGCAGCTTTTCCAGACCCGGCAGCAGCACATCGCGCGCCATCATGCCGATGGCCACATGCATCGCGGTCGGGAACGTGTCGTTCGACGACTGGCCCATGTTGACATGATCGTTCGGGTGGACCGGCTTTTTCGAGCCCATCACCCCGCCCATCATCTCGATCGCGCGGTTCGAGATCACTTCGTTGGCGTTCATGTTCGACTGGGTGCCCGACCCGGTCTGCCAGACCACCAGCGGGAAGTTGTCGTCGAACTTGCCCTCGATCACCTCTTGCGCGGCGGCGGCGATCACCTTGCCAAGCTCGGCCGAAATATCGCCCTGCGCGATATTGACCAAAGCGCAGGCCTTCTTGATCACGCCCAAGGCGCGGATGATGGCGACGGGCTGACGTTCCCAGCCGATCGGGAAGTTGATGATGGAGCGCTGCGTCTGCGCACCCCAGTATTTGTCGGACGGAACCTCCAGCGGGCCAAAGCTGTCGGTCTCGGTGCGGAATGCGGTCATGTCGCAAGCTCCCTTGATTGCGCCGACCTTCTAGCGCCGCAGCGCGGAAAATTCAATCGGTATACTGTAGTATACCAGCCGCAATCAGGCCTTGCGCCGGAAGGTATGCACCCGGGCGGGCGGCAGGTTGAGGAAGACATGCGCCGACTCGCGCCATTCCAAGCCCAGTCCGGCGATCTGCGCATCGTCCAGTGCCGGGCGCGGCCCATAGGTGAACTGCACATAGATGCCGTCGGGGGCCAGAACCTCGAAAGCGGCCGAGACGATGGCAAGGCGCTGCGCCATCGGCATCGCCAGAAGCGGCAGGCCCGAGATCACGGCGCCAACGCCCTTGTCCATCACCGAGGGCGCGGTCTGCGCGCCCGCCAGATGCACGGTGACCCCGGGAAAGCTGTCGCGCAGGTGGCCGACAAATTCGGGGTTCATCTCGAAGAGGGTCAGGTTTTCCGGAGCGACCCCGGCCTTGAGGATGCCGCGGGTCAGGCGCCCGGTGCCCGGCCCGAATTCGACGACACGGCCGGTCTCTGGCCCGATCTCCTGCGCCATGGCCTTGGCCAGAAACCGCGAGGAGGGGGCGATGGCCGAAATCTGCGTGGGCTTGCTGATCAGCTGGCGCAGGAACAGAAGGGTGTCGGTCATCCCTCAGGATTTCCGGAACTGGTCAAGCCGGACGATCTGGGCGTCCTGCGGCGGGGTCGGATCGTCGTCGGGGCCATCGTCGTCCTCGTCCTCCTCCTCCTCGTCGTGGGTTTCGAACCTCAGGCCGAATTCGACCGAAGGGTCGACGAAGGTGCGCAGGGCGTCGAAGGGGATCGTCATGCGCTCGGGGTTGTTGCCGAAGTTGAGCGTGATGGCAAAGCCGTCGTCGGTCACCTTGAGGTCATCGAACCAGTGCTGCAGCACCACCGTCATCTCGCCCGGATAGCGGGCGCGCAGCCAGTCGGCCATCTCGACCCCCTCGACCGTGGTGTCGAAGGTGATGAAGAAATGATGCGCGCCGGGCAGCCCGTTGGCGGCCACGTCGTTCAGGACGGTCTGGATCAGACCGCGCATGGCTTTGTGCATCAGGTTACCGTAGTCGATTGACCGTGCCATGCGTACTCCCGTCTTCTGATGGGCCCAACATAAGGGATTTGAGGGCGAAGGGAAGAGCGGGTGTCAGAGGAAGCTCCGCCCCATCGCCACGAATGCTGCAAGTGCGAGGACGAGGGGCAGCGACCAGTGCCGCCGCAGCAGAAGATAGGCGGCGGCAAGCGCCAGAAGCGCGGGCAGCAGGCGCAGCGAGGTGACCTCGGGCCAGATCGTGTGCAGGGGGCCGGCCTCGATTCGGTCGATGGTGGCGAAGAAGACATGGGCCGCGAACCAGAGCGACAGGTTGGCGATGACGCCGACCACCGCGGCGGTGATGAAGCGCAGCGCCCCGGCAAGGCGCGGCGCATGGGTGAGGCGGGAAATCCACGGGCTTCCGGCGAAAATCCACAGGAAACAGGGGGTAAAGGTCATCCAGAGCGTGATGGCCGCGGCAAGGACCCCGCCCGGCCAGCCATCGCGCTGCCAGGCTGCGACATAGCCCACGAACTCGGTCACCAGGATCAGGGGGCCGGGCGTGGTCTCGGCCAGGCCGAGCCCGTCCATCATCTGCGGCAGGGTCAGCCAGTGGTGATCGTCGACCACCGCCTGGGTCATCCAGGCCAGCACCGCATAGGCGCCGCCGAAGGTCACCACGGCGAGTTTGGAAAAGAACACCGCGATATCGGCATAGATCCCCGGCAGGAACACCACCAGCGCCGCCAGCGGGACGAGCCAGAGCGCCCCCCAGATCAGGACGGCGCGCAGCGTCTGGCCCCAGGGCTGCGGGCCTTGCGGGGCAGAGGCTTGTCCCGGGCTCGCCAGATAGCCGTAAAGCCCGGCCGCGATGATCACCACCGGGAAGGGCAGGCCGAACAGGAACAGCGCCGCAAAGGCCAGGCCCGCCGTCACCCAATGCGCCCTGGCCTTCAGCGCGCGTTTCGATACGCGCAGCAGCGCCTCGACCACCACGGCGACCACGGCGGCCTGCACCCCGGTGAACAAGGCCGCGACCAGCGGCACCTGGCCCAAAGCGGCATAAAGCGCCGACAGCCCCAACACGACCAGGGCGCCGGGCAGCACGAACAAGAGCCCGGCGAGGATGCCCCCTGGCACGCCCTTCAGCCGCCAGCCGATCCAGGTGGCCAGCTGCATCGCCTCCGGCCCCGGCAGCAGCATGCAGAAGGAGAGGGCAGAGAGATATTCCGCCTCGCTGATCCACTTGCGCTCCTCGACCAGTTCGCGGTGCATCAGGGCGATCTGGGCAGCGGGCCCGCCGAAGGACAAAAGCCCGATCCTGCCGAAGGCCTTGAACAGTGTCGGCCAATCGTTCTGCGGCGCGCTCATGCGCTCCTCCCCGCCGGCCAGTCGTGGCCCTCGTCAAAGCCATCGCGCGCCCAGCGGTAGAGCGCGTCATAGATCACCATGCCGGCCTCCAGTTGGGCCAGATCGTCGCGGTACTGACGCGACAGCCCGACCGAAAGCGCGAGCAGGCCCGCCGCCTGGGGCGACAGATCGTGCCGGTCGGTATCTGCCGCCCGCACCACGAGGGCGAGGCGGGTGAGGGCTTCGCTCGCCAGACCGAAGACCTCGATCATCGTGTCGAAACTGCAGGTCTCGCCGCGGTGCGAGAAGGCGACGCCTTCGATGTCGAAAGGGGTGGCGCCAAACCTTTCGGCCACCGCGGCGACCTCGGCCGGCGCGACATAAAGAAACCGCGCCGCGGGATCGACAAAGCGGCGGATCAGCCAGGGGCAGGCGATGCGGTCGATCTTGGGCCGGTGCCGGGTGACCCAAAGTGCGGTTTGGGGCAGGGCAGCGATCGGCACCATCGGCAATCCGGCGGCGGCCCAGGCGACCGAGCCGCCCTCCAGCACCTCGGCCTGGGCGCCCTGGGCGCGCAGCAGGGCCGCGACCCCCTCGGACAATTTGCGCCCCCGGGCACAGACGACCACGACACGGCCGCGGCGCAGGGCCTCGGGCGCGGGGTCGAAGCCGACATGCGGGATCACAAGGCTGGTCGGGATGAGGCGCGGCTCCAGCGCGAGGTCTTCGGCAAGCCGCACATCGACGATGGCGGGCGCCTCGGGCGTGCCGATGAGGCGCATCAATTGGGCAGGGGTGATCTGATTGGGCTGCGGCATCGCGGGCCTCCTTCAAAGGGGGACGGGATGCGACACTTGAGCCAAAGCCTCACGGGGCGGACGCGAACCCCATGCCCCCTTGGTAGGCGGCGCCGGACCACAGGTCAAGCAAGGCGCCATTCCAAAATCAAAAACTCCGCGCCCCCCTTCATTGGTCCATAAATATCCCACGGGGGTGCGGGGGTGTGAAACCCCCGCTTCTGTCAGCGGGGCAGGACGGACCATGTCTGGGAAAGGCGCAGGTTTCTGTTGCCAGGTACCTGCAAACCCCGCCTTACAGTGCTACCTGCAAGGACTTAGTTTGGCTTTCTCGAACTGCTCACGCAGCCAGAGCATAAGCCGGAGCACGGTTGTCATTGGCAACTGTGATCTTGGACCGATAACGGTGGTACCTCACCGAGCGAAAGCTGGCCCCTTTGAACGTCCGTCGATCCTGTTTCGGCCCCAGATCCTGCAATGAACAGGAGTTTTGGTGGAGCCGCCGGGTACCGCCCCCGGGTCCGATCCGTCTATTATGGGTGCGTTTATCGCCATAGTCCGGATTGCTCCGGACAGGGGGAACATAGGGCCGGGGGCGCGGGGTTGCAAGTGGGGGATGCAAGTGGACGCGGGCGGCCACAGCAGGCAGACTGGGTCAGGTCGTCAGCTAGGAGGTGTCCCCATGCGCGTTCTGCTCGTTCTGGCTCATCCAAGGCCCACATCGCTCTGTCATGCCACCGCCCGCGCCTTTGCGGAGGCGGCAGAGGCTGCGGGTCACGAGGTCGAGTGGGCCGACCTCGCGGCCGAAGGCTTCGACCCGGTCCTGCGCCAGGAGGACGAGCCCGACTGGGACAATCCCGCCAAGGTCTATTCGCCCGAAGTTCGGGCCGAGATGGCGCGGATCGAACGCAATCAGGCCACGGTCATGGTCTTTCCGGTCTGGTGGTGGTCGATGCCCGCGCTGATGAAGGGCTGGGTGGACCGGGTCTGGAACAACGGCTGGGCCTATGGCGGGGCAACTTACCCGCATGCCAAGGTCAGCATGCTCGCCGTGGCGGGCGGCAGTGCCGGCTCTTTTGCCAAGCGCGGCTATGATCAGGCGATGCAGGTGCAGCTTGAAACCGGCATCCTGCGTTATTGCGGCGTGGCGGAGCCTGCGCTCCACATGCTTTACGACAGTTTCGAACCCGAAGGGCAGGCGAAGCTTCTGACCCGCGCGGCGGAAATCGGTGCTCAGTTCTGAAGGGTGGTCTGCGGGGCGTTCCGCGGACAAGCTTCCCAAACGGCAGCGCCCGGGACAGGCCCGGGCGCTGGAATTCTTCAGCGCAGGGGCTCAGAAGCCCGATTTGATCTTTTCGAACTCGTTGACCATCTTGTCGCGCACCGCCGGGTCGATCGGGGTCTGGGCGAGGAGGGTGGTGTCGATCGGGTCGACATCCGCCGCCTTCAGCGCCGCCGGGTCGATCGTCGACATGCCGACGGTGTTGGTCACCGCATAGCCCACATTGTCCAAAAGCACCTTGGCGGCACCATGGTCCAGCCAGGAGTTGATGAAGTCATAGGCCTTGTCTTCCTTGCCCGGCCCGTTCTTGAGGTTCACCCAGCCGCAGAACCAGCTCGAGGCGCCTTCCTTGGACTGGCGCTGGAAGCCCACCGGGAAATTCTCGGCGCGCAGAAGGGCGATGGTGTCGTTCCACGACCAGGCCACCTGCACCTCGCCCGAGGCCATCAGCTGGCTCAGCTGCGACGGGTCGGCCCAATAGGCCACCACATTCGGATGCACCTTGCGCAGCCAGTCCGCCGCCGCCTTGAACTGGTCGTCCGAGACATTGGTCCAGTCCTTCACACCGGTGGCGAGCAGGGCCAGCGCCCATACGTCATCGGCATTGTCGGGCAGCGAGATCCGCCCGGCATATTTCGGGTTGGTGAAGACGTCGAGCGAGGCCACATCCTCGGCCGGGACATCCTTGGTGTTATAGGCGATGGCGGTATAGGCGTAGTCGGTCGGGATGTACCAGACGCCCTTGTCATCCATGAAAATCTTCGAATTCAGGAAACGCGGGTCGATTTCCTTGAAATTCGGGATCTTGGAGGTGTCCCAGGGCTCGATCAGGTCGGCATCGCGGTATTTCTGGATCATCTGGCTGCAGGGATGCGCCACATCGGCCTTGAAGCCGGAGGAGAGCTTCTGGAAGGCCTCGTCGTCATCGGCGAAGATCGAGAAGGTCGGCATGGCGCCGTTCTTGGCGACATAGGGCGCGAACAGATCGGGCAGCTGGAAACCCGACCAGTCGAAGGCGGTCAGTTCGGGATCGTCGGCGCGGGCGAGCGTGCCGCCCAGACCCAGCGACAGCGCCAGAGCGGTGCCGGTGATGAATTTCGAAATGCGAGACATGAGTTCTCCTTGTTGGATCGAGCCTGTTGGATCAGGCCGGTTTTTGCCTCTGCCAGAATTTGATCAAACACCGGCAAAGTGCAACCGTTCCGCGACATCGAGGTCCCTCATTTTGCGCCAAAGCGCCGATGCCGCAAGTCACCTTTTCGCGCAGAGGGTGACTTTGCCGGAAAAAGCAGCAAATCGGGCCGGATACTGCCGTGAACGTGGGCTTTGCGCGGGGCGCTTGCCTGCGCGAAAGCGGCTTGCTAGGTCTTGGGGCGGCGCAGCCTGCGGCGCCTTCGCCCGCAGCCTGCACCTGCCGCCCCCCTGCGGCTCGGCTGGAAGACCTGCCACAAACCCGACCCCAAGCGGGGTTCTCAGCCCGAGGAAGCGGCACCCTATGACCAGACTCGACCTTGATTTCGTCCGCAGCCAGTTTCCGGCCTTTCAAAGCCCGATTCTGTCCGGCCATGCCTTCTTTGAAAACGCAGGCGGGTCCTTCCCCTGCAAACAGGTGGTGGACCGGCTCCACCGCTTTTACACCGACCGCAAGGTGCAGCCCTATGCGCCCTATCCCGGGTCCGAGGATGGCGGCGCCGAGATGGACGAGGCCCGCGTCCGTCTTGCAGCCCTGATGGGTTGTGCGAAGGAAGAGCTGTCCTTCGGCCCCTCCACCTCGGCCAATACTTTCGTTCTGGCCAATGCGGTGCGGCTCTGGCTGCGCGGCAAGGATGCGGCGATCGTGGTGACCAATCAGGACCACGAGGCCAATTCCGGCGTCTGGCGCAGGCTGGCAGACGAGGGGATCGAGGTGCGCGAATGGCAGATCGACCCGGCGACCGGGCATCTGGATATCGCGACCCTCAAGCCCTTGCTGGCCGATGGCAAGGTGAAGATGATGGCCTTCCCGCATTGTTCCAACGTGGTGGCCGAACTGAACCCGGTGGCCGAGATATGCGCCCTGGCGCGGTCCAAGGGCGTGCGCACGGTGGTCGACGGCGTCAGCTACGCGCCGCATGGTCTGCCCGACTTTCCGGCGCTTGGCGCGGATGTCTATCTCTTTTCGGCCTACAAGACCTATGGCCCGCATCAGGGCATCATGCTGATCGGGGCGGAGTTTGGGGCCGAACTGCCGGCGCAGGGCCATTGGTTCAACGCAGGCTCGCTCTACAAGCGCTTCACCCCGGCGGGCCCCGACCATGCCCAGATCGCGGCCAGCGCCGGGATGGCCGATTACATCGACGCGCTTTATGCCCATCACGGCGGCACCGCGGCCACCCCGGTGGAGCGCAACCGGATGGTCCATGACCTGATGCGCGCCCAAGAAGTCGCGGTGATCCAGCCGCTTCTGGACTATCTCGCCGGGCGCAACGACCTGCGGCTGATCGGGCCGCGCGATGGCGCCCTGCGGGCGCCGACGGTGGCGGTGGCGCTTGACCGCGAGGCGGAGACGGTCTCGCAAGCCTTGGTGGCCGAGGGGATCGCCTGCTGGGCCGGCGATTTCTACGCCGTCCGCCCGATCGAGGCGATGGGTCTGGACCGCGCGCGCGGGGTTCTGCGGATGTCGGCGGTCCATTACACCTCGGAGGCCGATGTGGCGCGGCTGATCGCGGGCCTCGACCGGGTGCTTTAGGCGGGGGCCAAGTGATCCATCCGGTCCTCTCGGGCGTAAACCCTTGAAAGACATGGAGCGCAGATGACCAAAGCCCCGATTATCCTGTGGTTCCGCCGTGATCTGCGGCTGGCGGACCACCAGGGCCTCAGCGCCGCGCTGGCGCTGGGCCATCCGATCCTTCCGGTTTTCGTGCTGGACGACCATACCCTGTCGATGGGGGCTGCGGCGCGCTGGCGGCTGGGGCTGGCGCTGGACAGCTTTGCGCAGCGGCTGGAGGCGCTGGGCAGCCGCCTGATCCTGCGCCGTGGCCCCGCAGGCCCGGTCCTGGAGGCGCTGGCGGCGGAAACCGGGGCCGCGGGCCTGATCTGGAGCCGCAGCTACGACCCCGAAACCCAGGATCGCGACGCCGCCATCAAGGCCGGGTTTCGCGCGTGCGGGCTTCTGGCGCAGTCGCATCAGGGTTTTCTCCTGCACGAACCCTGGACGGTGAGCACCGGGGCGGGCGGCTTTTACCGGGTCTATACGCCCTTCTGGAACGCCGTGCGCGACAGGGTGATCGCGGCACCTCTGGCCGCGCCAAGGACGCTTCCGGCGCCTGACCAATGGCCTGCAGGCGACCGTCTGGAAGACTGGGCGCTGGGCGCTGCGATGAACCGGGGCGCCGCGGTGGTGGCCAAGCACCAGCATGTCGGCGAGGCTGCGGCCGAGGCGCGGCTTTCCGTTTTCATCGACGGCAAGATCGCCACCTACAAGGCGCGCCGCGATTTCCTCGCCGAGGATGCCACCTCGGGCCTGTCGGAGAACCTCACCTATGGCGAGATCAGCCCGCGCCAGATCTGGCACGCGGGTCATCGCGCGCGGGCCGAGGGCGCGGCAGGGGCGGAGCATTTCCTGAAGGAACTGGTCTGGCGCGAGTTTGCCTGGACCCTGCTCTTCCACACGCCGCATATCACCCAGCAATCCTGGCGCCCCGAATGGGAAAGCTTCCCCTGGCGTGGCGACAATGCCGATGCCGAGGCCTGGCGGCGGGGCATGACCGGCGAACCGGTGGTCGATGCCGCGATGCGCCAGCTTTACACCACGGGCACGATGCACAATCGGGCACGGATGATCGTGGCCTCCTACCTCACCAAGCACCTTTTGACCCATTGGAAAGTCGGGCTCGACTGGTTCGCCGATTGTCTGACCGACTGGGACCCGGCCTCCAATGCGATGGGCTGGCAATGGGTTGCGGGGTCCGGCCCCGATGCCGCGCCCTATTTCCGCATCTTCAACCCGGCGACCCAAGCCCAGACCTATGACCCCGATTCCCGCTATCGCCGCCGCTATCTGGCCGAGGCCTCGGCCCGGCCGGGGGCCGAGGCGCTGGATTATTTCGCCGCCGTCCCGCGGGCCTGGGCGCTTGACCCCAAAACCCGCTATCCTGACCCGCTGATCGCCCTCGACGCAGGCAGGGCCCGGGCGCTTGACGCCCTGGCTCAGCAAAGGGCTTGAGTGTGCCCGAATGTTCTGGAAACATGTTGTTAACACTTAAGTCCGAGGGCGATATGACAATCCTCACCTCCACCAAGGGCGAGAAGGGCCTGCCGCGCTATTTCGGCCCGGCCTTCACGGCCATCAAGGGTCTTCAGCGCGGGCGGCTGGACTTCCGTCTGCCCGATGGCCGCACCTTCCGCGCCGAGGGAAAACAGCCCGGCCCCGCCGCCCTGATCGAGGTCCACAACCCCGATATCTTTGCCCGCCTGATCCGCGAAGGCGACCTCGGCTTCTGCGAGGCCTATCTCGAGGGCTGGTGGACGACGCCGGATCTTCTGGGCTTCATGGACCTGATCCAGCAGGGCAACGACCAGGTCTATGACGCCTTTCCCGGCATGGGTCTGGTGCGGGCCTATGAACGGCTGCGCTTCTGGCTGCAATCCAACTCCAAGAAGCAGGCGCGCAAGAACATCAGCTACCACTACGACCTCGGCAATGATTTCTACAGCCTCTGGCTGGACGAGAGCATGACCTATTCCTCGGCCCTGTTCAAAACCGGGCAGGAGAGCCTCGAGAAGGCGCAGGAGCAGAAATACGCCTCGATGGTGGACCTGATGCGCGTCAAGCCGGGCGACCATGTGCTGGAAATCGGCTGCGGCTGGGGCGGGTTCGCCGAATATGCCGCGGCCAAGCGCGGATTGAAGGTGACGTGCCTGACGATCAGCGCCGAGCAGTTCAAATATGCCGTGGACCGGATGGCGCGGCTGGGCCTGTCCGACCAGGTCGAGATCAAGCTGCAGGATTACCGCGACGAGACCGGGGTCTATGACGGCATCGCCTCGATCGAGATGTTCGAGGCGGTGGGCGAGAAATACTGGCCGACCTATTTCGACACCGTGCTGAAACGGCTGCGCCCGGGCTGCCACGCCACCTTGCAGATCATCACCATCGCCGAGCATCGCTTTGAAACCTATCGCAAATCGGTGGATTTCATCCAGAAGTACATCTTCCCCGGCGGCATGCTGCCCTCGCCCTCGGTGCTGCGGCGCGAGGTGGAAAAGGCGGGGCTCAAGGTTCTGGGCTCCATCGAGTTCGGCAAGAGCTACAGCCAGACCCTGCGGCGCTGGCACGATGTCTTCAACGCGCGCTGGGCCGAAGTGGCGAGCCAGGGCTTCGATGACCGTTTTCGCCGGATGTGGAATTTCTACCTCACCTCTTGCGCCGGCGCCTTCGAGGGCGGTAACTGCGACGTGACGCAGATCACCATCTCCCGGCCGGCGTGACGGGGCGATTGTGATCGGGCCGGTGTGACAGGACCAGTGGACAGGACCAGAACAGGAAGCGCGTGCCGATGCCGACAGCCACCAAACTGGTCTCTGCGCTGATCTTTGCCTTCGTCGGGCTTTGGGCGGCGCTGGCCTATGTGCCGCAGCTGCCCGAGGGCATGTATGTCGGCCTTTTCCCGCAGATCATGATGGTCCTGGGCTTTCTGGTCGGCTGGCGCGGCCTGGGGCGCGCGGCGGGGCGCGGCTATGGGGAATCGGTGGGGCATGGCTTGCGCACCTCGTTCCTTCTGGTGTTCTGGGCGCTCTTCGGGTTCAGCACCTATACGATGCTGCTGCGCTCGACCAAGCAGATCTACCGCGCCGATCCGGGGCGGGCGCTGCTCGATATTCCCAAGATCATGATGGAATATGGCCGTCTGCTGGCCGCGCCCGAGGTTCTGACGGCGCTGATCGTCGGCGGGATCGTGGGCGGGCTTGCGGCCGAAGTGGCCGCGCGGCGGTGGAGCTAGACATGGGCAGGCAGGTGTTTCTGGCCGGACTGGCTGCCGAGGCCTGGCTATTGCGCCTTGTGATCGGGGATCTGCCCGCGGCGGTCGGCTATGCCTCGGGGTTGCGGCTGGTCCGGGCGGCGGTGGGGCCCTGGGCGGTGCCGGTGCCGGACCGGATGCAGACCGGCCGGCAGCTGGCCGGGGCGATCCTGGATCTGGAGGCCGAGAGCTTTGCTCGGCTCGATTTCGTGCTGCGCAGCCTTGGAATGCGCGCCGATCCGGTCCTGGGGGCGGAGCCGGAGCTTCTGCTCTACATGGGTGAGGGTGTGCCAGACCCGGATGCCGTGGCAGAGCCGGGCCTGAGCGACGGG
This sequence comes from Rhodobacter sp. P1_C2, assembly GCF_056406375.1. Lineage (NCBI taxonomy): Bacteria > Pseudomonadati > Pseudomonadota > Alphaproteobacteria > Rhodobacterales > Rhodobacter > Rhodobacter sp. P1_C2. The sequence continues at coordinate 3,471 of NZ_JBFUAG010000009.1, read as the reverse complement.
GACCGCGATGTCGTGCGCGCGGTCGTGGGCGATATTCTGGCGCTGCGCGGGCTGCAACCGGCGGAAAAGATCGCCGGGCGGCTGTTCCTGATGTTGGTGCGCGCCGCCTCGCGGCTGCGCGCCCGCGCGGCGCCGCCCGCGACCTTGCGCCATGCGACCGGGCCGGGGGATGTCCGTGTCGCGGCCTTCCGCCAGCCCTATGCGCATTTCTTTGCGGTCGAGGAATATGACGTCAGCTGGCGCCGCTTCGACGGCAGGTTCAGCGAGACGGTGACCCGGGCGGCCTTCATGTCGGGCGATGCGGTGACGGTGCTGCCCTATGATCCGGTGCGCGACCGGGTGCTGGTCATCGAACAGTTCCGCGCCGGCCCGCTGGCGCGCGGCGACCGCGAGCTTTGGCAGATCGAAGCCATCGCCGGACGCGTCGACCCTTTCGAGACGCCGGAGATCGCCGCAAGGCGCGAGGCGATCGAGGAGGCGGGCCTGGAACTCGGCGCGCTGCTGCCGGTGTCGCGCTACTACCCCAGCCCCGGCGCGGTGGGGGAGTATATCTACTCCTTCGTCGCGCTGACCGATCTGCCCGATGGCACTGCCGGGGTCTTCGGCGTGGCGGGCGAGACCGAGGATATCCGCGGCCACCTGATCCCCTTCGCGCAGCTGATGGACCTTGTCGCGAGCTCCGAGATCGAGAACGCCCCGCTGATCCTGACCGCGCTCTGGCTGCAACGCGAAAGGGCGCGCCTCCGGCAAGATGGGCAGATTGCCCATCCTACGGGGGACGACGATCCCGCTTGCGATCCTTGATCTGGCCCCGGGGCTTTCCGCCCCGGACCCCGAGGATATTTGGCTCTGGATGAAGCTGGGCGTCAGAGCGCGAGTTTGGTCCAGGCGCCGTTCTTGCGTGAGGAGCGGACGCAGGCGTCCACGAAAGCCACGCCTTGCAGGCCTTCGGTCAGGCCGGGGAAGGTGACGGCAGCGTCGGGTTCGGCTCCGTCCCGCCGGGCGATGATGGCGCGGGCGGCCTCGGCGTAGATATTGGCGAACCCTTCCAGATAGCCTTCCGGGTGACCGGAGGGGACGCGGGTGACGCGGGCGGCGGCCGCGCCGGTGCCGGCGCCGCCGCGGGTCAGCCGGTATTTCGGCTGGCCGAGCGGGCCGACGTAGAGGTAATTCGGGTTCTCCTGTTCCCATTCGATGCCGGCCTTGGTGCCGAAGACGCGCAGGCGCAGGCCGTTCTCCTGGCCCGCCGCGACCTGGCTGCACCAGAGCGTGCCGCGCGCCCCGCCCTGATAGCGCATCAGGACATGGCCGTTGTCATCGAGACGGCGGCCGGGGACGAAGCTTTGCAGGTCGGCGGAAAGCTCGTCCAGCGTCAGGCCGGTCACGAAGCTTGCGAGGTTGAAGGCATGGGTGCCGATGTCGCCCGTGGCCCCGCCCACGCCGGAACGCGCCGGGTCGGTGCGCCAGTCGGCCTGTTTCTGGCCCGTCGCCTCGATCGGTTCGGAGAGCCAGTCCTGGATATATTCGACATTGACGAGGCGGATCTCTCCCAAAGCGCCGGAGGCGATCATCTCGCGCGCCTGGCGGATCATCGGGTAGCCGGTGTAATTATGGGTCAGGGCGAAGATCAGGCCCGAGGCCTCGGCCGCCTTGGCGAGTTTCTTCGCCTCGGGCAGGGTGGCGGTCAGCGGCTTGTCGCAGATCACATGGATGCCGCGCTTCAGGAACTCCATCGCCACCGGGGCGTGGAGGTGATTGGGGGTGACGATCGCCACCGCCTCGATCCCGTCCTTCCGCCGCGCCTCTTTCTGCGCCATTTCGGCATAGGAGCCATAGCTGCGCGCCACGCCCAGATCGGCGGCGGAGGCGGCGCTGCGGGCGGCGTCGGAGGAGAAGGCGCCGGCGACGAGGTCATACTGGTCGTCGATGCGGGCGGCGATGCGGTGGACGGCGCCGATGAAGGCGCCCTGACCGCCGCCGACCATGCCGAGGCGGATGCGCGGGGCGCGGCCGGATTTGGGGGTATTTTCGGGACTTGCGGTGATGGCCATGGTTTACTCCAATCCAATCATGCGGCGGTTGGCAGCGCGGTCGGTGCCCGCATCGGCGAAATCGTCAAAGGCCTTTTCGGTGACCCTTATGATGTGATCCTTCACGAAGGCGGCCCCTTCGCGGGCGCCATCCTCGGGGTGTTTCAGGCAGCATTCCCATTCGACCACCGCCCAGCCGTCAAAGCCGTATTGCGTGAGTTTCGAGAAGATGCCGCCGAAATCGACCTGGCCATCGCCGGGCGAGCGGAAGCGGCCGGCGCGGTTGACCCAGGACTGGAAGCCACCGTAGACGCCTTGCCGCCCGGTCGGGTTGAACTCGGCATCCTTGACGTGGAACATCTTGATCCGGTCGTGGTAGATGTCGATATGGTCAAGGTAATCAAGGCATTGCAGGACGTAGTGGCTGGGATCGTAAAGCATGTTGGCCCTTGTGTGGCCCTCGACGCGGTCGAGGAACATCTCGAAGGTCACGCCGTCATGCAGGTCTTCGCCGGGGTGGATCTCGTAACAGACATCGACGCCGCAATCCTCGGCATGGTCGAGGATCGGCAGCCAGCGGCGGGCGAGCTCGTCGAAGGCCTCTTCCACGAGTCCCGCGGGGCGCTGCGGCCAGGGGTAGAGATAGGGCCAGGCCAGGGCACCCGAGAAGGTGGCATGGGCGGAGAGGCCCAGACGGCGGCTGGCGCTGAGCGCTTGCTTGACCTGATCGACGGCCCAGGCGGCGCGGGCCTTGGGGTCCTTGTGGACGGACGGCGCGGCAAAGCCGTCGAACTGCGTGTCATAGGCGGGATGGACGGCGACGAGCTGGCCCTGCAGGTGGGTCGAAAGCTCGGTGATCTGCACGCCATTGGCGGCGGCGATGCCGGCGACCTCGTCGCAATAGGTCTGCGAGGTGGCGGCCTTGGTCAGATCGAAGAGCCGCGCGTCCCAGGAGGGGATCTGGACCCCCTTGTAGCCGCAAGAGGCGGCCCATTTGGTGATGCTGTCCCATGAGTTGAACGGGGCGGCATCGCCGGCGAATTGCGCCAGAAACAGCGCCGGGCCCTGGATGGTCTTCATGTCAATCTCCTCCTGTCAAACCTCGCGGGCCTGCGGCCCGGTGCCGGGTGCTTGCGCTAACAGTTGCAGCGCCCCGGGACTCTCCCGGGCGGGAGCATGCCTTGAGGAAACGGGTGCAGGCAAGGGCTGGCTTGATGGCGCGGGAATTTTGGCGGGGTATTTGGGCGGGATCGGGCAGGGTGGGGGGGGGGGGGGGGGGGGGGGGGGGGGGGGGGGGGGGGGGGGGGGGGGGGGGGGGGGGGGGGGGGGGGGGGGGGGGGGGGGGGGGGGGGGGGGGGGGGGGGGGGGGGGGGGGGGGGGGGGGGGGGGGGGGGGGGGGGGGGGGGGGGGGGGGGGGGGGGGGGGGGGGGGGGGGGGGGGG